>CAZCPZ010000172.1:0-4152 GCA_964499875.1 uncultured Thermoplasmatales archaeon
AAATTCTATGAAATAACTTAACTCATCCCCATCTGCATCAAAACTCGTTATTCTATAAGTATAGTTTATTCCTCGTTTACACCTAGTTGACCCCTCTATCACTGGTTTATCTGGTGGATTACTTATATGGAATCTAATTGATGGGTCGCCGAAGAGATTGGTTTCATAGTAAACCCATCTCATACAGGATCTATTGATGAGATAAAGGTTGTCCTCTTTGGAATCGTGGTTTGCCTCACCTATAGATGTTATGTGTTCCCCGAATACTGCATCCCAAAACTCTCTTAGATACCTAGCGCTATCTCCATCAGTGCTGTAAGACCAGAAGAATCCATATCTAGCATTCATTATAGCTGCAAAGGCTCCATGTGAGGTTTTAACAGTTATAGTCTCAGCGAAGCAGTCGTAACCATCTGGATCATCAAATCCACCTGACATGCAACCAACAGAGTAATCAAAGAAAAAACCGTCGTTTTCTAGGTAATCTATATCTGAGTTAAACAGCTTCATATTGTAGCCATAGTAAGAGTGCCCATCGTGATTAATTATGTGAACACCTTGGTTTATATAATCTATTAGCTGGTCAGGTGTCCACTCGTGGTTATCTGAATCTCTATCATAGAGTCTTATTATATTGAATCTATCCCAGGGGAAACCAACTGTGGTATAACCATCTAGATTAGAACCATTAACTAGTTGATCTAAGTAGTTTCCACCCCAGCTTGCTACACCATAATCCCCCAGGTATTCACCTGCAAGTAAAACATTTGATAGATAAGGATCATTATTTGACTCCATATAGGCTATTGTTTTGGATACAAAGTTATCGACGTCATCAGTTGTATCTACACAGGCTCTACCAACATATATTTCAGCTATTAGATCAACATCTCCACCGTTCTCTCCGTCATTCGGTTCACCCCATTTATCATCACCATCATAGTTGTATGGTCCATCTAAGCAGGCATAGTAGAGATCAGAAGGCATAGTCGTCTCTAAGGGCCAAGTGTTTTCATCTACTCCATAAACATATAACATTTTAGTTGGAACAACATCTGCATCACCACCTAGTAGAAGATATCTTATCCCATGTTCCATGTACTCCTCTCTGAGGAAATCCCTTATAACTTCAGGAGTTGGATTAGGGGAGATCTCACTCAAAGTTTTTATCTTGGTTGGTAAACCCTCTGCGTCATGAGCCTCTTTTAGAGGTTTAAAGGATTTCTTAAATTTATCAGTGGTTAGTATGAGTAAATCATATTGATCATTAGAAGAGGAATCTACTGGGATGGATGCATAGAATCTTATATCATCAGGGTTATCTATCATTCTTAACACAGCTTTTTGATCCACAGCTAAACCTCTATATAAGTTAGGTGGTTCTGAGCTGTAAACTGTTTTTACACTCAAAGTTATCCTTGGATGATATAGTATTTCTCCAAGTATAGGTATATATTGAACTGGGTGTAATTCTAGAACAAGTATTCTATAACCTCTAAAACTATAGATACCTATGTACTTATAGGGTTTACTTGGAAATAACTCTTTTGATTTATAGATAGAGGGAAGAGGAGTTGGAAGAAATGAGGAGGGAACCCTGTTTGTTGGTATAGACTGAGGAACAGGTAACAGATAGTGTCCTACTCCCATAGAAATCCTTCTTGTATTAGATACTTTTATAGTTTCTACCTCTGCATTTGGTGGAAGGAGGATATATGCTCCTCTAATTGGAAGTAATGGTTCACCGGGGTTTCCAAATGATATTAAACCAGGGATACTAATCTTCTCATATAAACTACCGCCTATGCGTATAGTATTTATTACAGGTGGAGGGAAAACATATGTAAGCGTTATCTCCTCGGTTAACTCTTGGTTTTCTCTAGCTTTTAGGTTGAAGTTATTAAATGGAATTGAGGATACTAGTAGGAGTATGAGGAATCTATAGAGAAAACAACTCTTTCTGGTCAACAAAGTTATCAACCTCTTATCATCCAACTTTTAGTTGTACTCCAAAGATAGTTTTATTTTTATTGACATATTTAAAAGTTTAAGGAATATTTAAGTTTTTGTTAACAACGATCCACATGTTAGGGTATTAGAAATCTTCTTTAACACTTTAATGTTCCTCTTAACTAAGGGGTTTAAGAGATGGAAGAGTTCCTCCCTAATCTGAGGTACAAGGAGGAGATGCTGAAGGAGTTAGGGTATTCCAGTATCGAGGAATTATTCTCTGATATACCATCTACTATAAAGGTTGAAGAATTAAATCTACCTTCTAGTACCCCTCAGTATGAAGTGGAGAAAGAGTTACGTAGATTAGCCAACAAAAATTCTTCTTGTGACACCATGATTAGTTTCCTCGGCGGTGGAGTTAAACCACACTATATACCAGCTGTTGTTAAAACCATAACTTCTAGATCAGAGTTTTACACTGCTTATACTCCTTATCAAGCAGAAGCTAGTCAAGGTTTTCTTCAAGCAATGTTTGAGTATCAAAGCTTGATAGCGGAACTCACAGGGATGGATGTAGCAAACTGCTCTATGTATGACGGAGCAACATCTCTAGGAGAAGCAGCTCTTATGAGTGCTCGTATAACTAAACGCAAGGTGTTCTTGATACCTAGAAATATCTCTTGGGAGAAGAAATCCATTGTTAGAAACTATACTTGGGGTGTTGGAGTAGAAATAAGAGAGGTAGAGTATGATAAAGAGACAGGTATGATAGATATAGAGGATCTTCGAGATAAGATAGATGAGAATGTATCCGGTTTATATGTTGAAAATCCTAATTTCTTTGGAGTCTTCGAGGAGGAAGTAGATGAGTTATCCTCCATAGCTAGAGAGAATAATTGTTTATTCATCGTTGGTGTAGATCCCCTCTCTCTGGGTATTGTGAGAAGCCCTGGGGATTATGGAGCAGATATAGCTATTGGAGAGGGTAGAGCACTTGGAAACCCCATGGATTTCGGAGGATCAAGTCTTGGTATATTTGCTTGTAGGAAAAAGTATGTTAGACAATTACCTGGTAGATTAATAGGTTTAACAAGGGATTCAGATGGGAGAAGAGCCTTCTGTATGACTCTTCAAACAAGGGAGCAACACATTAGGAGAGGAAAAGCAACCAGTAATATATGTACTAACGAGGGGTTTAATGCTCTCGCTGCAACCATATACCTAGCTTGGCTTGGAAGTAAGGGTTTATATGATATTGGTAGGAGAAACTTTGAGAATACTCAGAAACTAGTGAGTCTACTAATCAAAACAAACAAGTTTGAGAGGATCTTCAAAGGAACTGTCTTCAATGAATTTGTTCTAAAGTATAAGGGGGATGTAGAGAAATTAAATAGATATCTACTTAGTAATGGAATCCATGGTGGTTTACCTATTGAGAGATGGTTCCCAGAATTAAAAAATTCTCTACTATTTGGAATAACAGAGTTATATGGGGAATACGAGTTTAATAGATTACTCTCCACCTTGGAGGATATGGAAGATGTTTAGATTTGCTAGATACGAGGAGCCACTATTATCTGAGTTGAGAGATGGAAGCAAGGAGTATAAGGATTATGAACCTATAAAAGATCTACCAGCAGCTATTAGGAGAGAGAAACCAGTTTCTATACCTAATGTAGAGGAACCATTGATCATTAGGCATTTCCATCATCTCAGCCAAATGAATTATGGAATAGATACTGGAATGTACCCCCTTGGTTCTTGTACGATGAAGTATAATCCAAAGATATGTGAGGAAATAGCTGGATGGAGAGAATTCACCTTCCTACACCCTTATCAAGACCACTCTACAGTTCAAGGTACTCTACAGATACTATATGAACTAGAGCAGTTCTTAGTGGAGATAACAGGTATGGATGCTTTTACTCTTCAACCAGCTGCTGGAGCACACGGTGAATTACTAGGGATGCTGTTAGTTAGAAAGTATTATGAGGATATAGGGGAGGATAATAGGAAAGTGGTTATAATCCCAGATACGGCACATGGTACTAACCCTGCTAGTGCTGCTATAGCAGGGTTCAAAGTAGTTGAACTCCCATCTAACAATGAAGGAAAAGTTGATGTTAAACTATTAGAGAAAACACTGTCAGATGAAACAGCTTGTTTCATGGTTACAAACCCTAATACCCTTGGAATATT
>CAZCPZ010000173.1:0-4151 GCA_964499875.1 uncultured Thermoplasmatales archaeon
AATATAAATAATATTGAATCATACATAATAGATAAACCTCTTCTATCACCAATTATTAATCTCCTCATCTATTTATCCTCCCATAGGATAATGGTTAATCTACCAGCGGATACCTCAACATCATTGGTTTTCACTGCTACTGGTTGTGAGATAGCTATCCTCTCACTCTCAAGTGGTTTAGAAGGAATATAAAATCCTTGATCATTGAAAGTGAGGTGCAGAGAAAAATTTAGATTATACCTAGATATCTCTCTTCTTAGTTCCTCTAGATGAGATAACCCTCTGCCAGATATAAGATAAGAATAGTTTATAGCTCCATTATCCATCAAGGGTGTATCCAAACTAAGAAGTCTATATTTTATAAAAATTATTTTATTATAATTATCGATTGAATTTATTTGATTTTGATGGTTTTCTTCAGTTGATGATAGTATCAGGAGAAATAATGTAAAACCAATAACTACTACAACTAAGGCTGGTAGGAATGTAAACTCTTCACATACCGCCTGTTCATCTATAATCTCCCTGCACCATAGCCTCACCAAGGAGAGCACCTCAAACAAGATAGGTAATAGGTAATCATCCTATAAATTTTATCATTATTAAAATTTAAAATTAATCTAATAATTATTTGGTAGAGCCACATATATCTCTAAACCAAGAGGATATCTTCCCCTAATTGAATCATTGAGAAATATAGAGAAAAAATGACCTTTAATTCTTTTTTATTGGTTATATTAACTGGAGGAAAAATCATTTAAATAACACCTTGATTCCTCCGTAGGGAGTGATAGATGCAGTGGAAAAACTACGACTATCAGAGTATAGAGGAGAAATGGCAGAGAATATGGTTTGATAAAAAACTCTATGAGGTTAAAAGAGATGAAGATAAAAAGAAATTCTTCTTACACTTTGCTTATCCAGGTGTATCTGGATTTCTTCATGTAGGTCATATGAGGGGATTCACTTATTGCGACATCATAGCTAGATATAAGCGGATGCAGGGGTATAATGTACTCTTCCCCGCCGGTTTCCATGCATCTGGTATACCATCAATTGGTTTTGCAAAAAAAGTAGAGAGGGGTGAACCAACAACTATTGATTCTCTAAAGGAATACGGTTGTAGTGATAGAGAAATTGAGAAACTAAAAGATCCCTATGAAGTCGTTAGATTCTTCGGGAAAGTCTATGTTGAAGATTATTGGAAACGATTTGGTTTCCTCATAGATTATTCTAGATTGATGAGTACCACATCGGAGGGTTACAAGAGGTTTATACAATGGCAATTCCATAAACTCAATGACAAAAACTTGTTAACACAAAAACAACACTATGCTCCCTTTTGTCCAAATTGTGGACCCGTAGCAGTAGATAAATCTGAGACAGATATATCAGCGGGTGGAGACGCTCAGATACTAGAGTTCACAGTAATTAAATTCTTGTTGGAAGATGGATCTATTCTACCAGCTGCTACTCTTAGACCAGAGACGATCTTTGGTGTAACAAATATGTGGGTTAACCCAGATGTGATATACACTAAAGTGAAGATTCAAGGGGAAACATGGGTATGTTCTAGAGAAGGAGCAGAGAAACTAAGGTATCAATATGATGATGTTGAGATATTAGATGAAGAGGTACCAGGAACCAAACTAGTAGGTAAAACATGTAGAGTACCAATAGTTGAGAGAGAAATACCAGTGTTACCGGGGGTATTTGCTGATCCTGAGGTTGCAACTGGTATAGTAATGTCTGTACCTGCTCATGCACCATATGATTATATAGCTTTATTAGAAACCGGTGAACCAATCCAACCTATAACCATAATAGAGACACCGGGATTCGGTGAAAACCCTGCTGGTGAGATATGTGACCAGTTAAATATTCGAAGTCAGAAAGAGAGAGAGAAGCTAGATGAAGCTACAGATATAGTTTACAAGAAAGAGTATCATATGGGTAGACTAAATGATAAATGCGTGGAATATGCTGGTATGAAGGTTTCTGTTGCAAAAGAAGAGGTGAAAGACAGATTAATATCAATGAATCAAGCGTTAATACTTAGAGAATTCTCAGAAGAGGTTATATGTAGATGCGGTGAAAGAGTTGTTATTAAACAGATACCTGATCAATGGTTTATAAGATATAGTGATGAGGGTTTAACATATGAATCCATAAGACATGTCAATAAGATGAATATATACCCAGAGGAGTACAAGGAAGAGTTACCTGGTGTACTAGAATGGTTTGATGATAGAGCTTGCATAAGAAGAGGATCTTGGCTTGGAACAGAATTTCCTTTTAAGAAAGGTTGGATTATAGAACCAATCTCTGATTCTACACTCTACCCAGCATACTACATTATATCCAAGTACGTTAACAATGGTAGTATTTCACCAAAAGAGATGAACAATGAATTCTTTGACTATGTCTTCCTAGGTAGAGGATCACCTAAGAATAATATATGGGAGAAGATACGTAAAGACTTTATATACTGGTATCCAGTGGATATAAACTTGGGGGGTAAGGAACATAAAACAGTTCATTTCCCGGTTTTTATAATGAATCATGTAGCTATATTACCAGAGGAGCTATGGCCAAAAGGTATATTCGTACATTGGTGGGTTACACAGAAAGGAAAAGAAAAGATTAGTAAATCCAAGGGGGGAGTAGAACATGTCTCAGAGGCTGCAAAGACATACGGCGTAGATGCTATGAGACTATACTATGCTCATGTAGGTTCACCATTTGTTGACATCGAATGGGATCCAGATACAGTTATAACATATAAGAATAGATTATCCAACCTATACAATCTAATAAACAACCTCCTAACTATAAAGGGGGGACCAAGGGAACATCTAGATAAATGGCTACAAAGTATGCTTCAGAGAAGGATAAAAAGAATAGTTGATGCCTTCGAGGATTATAACCTTAGAGTAGCAACCAATGAAATATATTTTGAGATGCAGAAAGACATAAACTGGTATATGAAGAGAGGAGGGGAAAACAAAGAACTTCTAGAGGAATACATTAGCTGTTGGCTTCGCCTTATGACACCTGTGACACCACATATAGCAGAAGAATTATGGCACATGAGGTATGAATCATTAATCTCAGAATCAAGGTACCCAGAGTATGAAGAAGACAGAATATCTATGGAGGACGAGGTTGGAGAATACCTAATACAAGGATTGATAGAAGATATACAGGAGATAATCAAAGTCACAAAAATGACTCCGAAAAAAATATGTATCTACACTACACCAGAATGGAGGAAAAAAGTATTGTTGAAAGCCCTTGAACTAGAGGAAAACAATAAATTAGAAATGAGTAATCTCATGAAGGAATTACTAGTTGAGGAGAACTTGAGGAGTAGATCAAAGGAATTATCAAAATATGCTTGTAAGCTAATAGGGGAGATTAAAAAACTCAGTGAGAATGATAAAGAAAGATATAAGATTTCATTAGATGAGGAAACCTTCCTACAGCAAGAAATACCTTATCTATCAAAACTCTTCAACTGTAATGTAGAGGTATATAATGCTGATGACAAAGAGATCTATGATCCAAAAGGTAAATCATCTCAAGCAGTGCCTCTTCGCCCAGCAATATATATAGAATAACCCTATATCTCTATAACTAATTCAGGTTCATCTGGTATACTAGATGGTTTCTCACCAACATGGTAACCTACTGATGTTGTCTCACAGTAGAAAAAGTGTTCTCCATTATACTCAACGTAATCCCCTTTTAAACCATCTATATCTACTCCAACTGCCAAGTGGCCAGTATTATTCTCCAATACATAGAACAGTAAAACCACGTTGGATCCTCTATTCTTCATCAGTGAGGCGAACAATACAGCAGTATCCTCACAATCTCCTTCCTGCTCAACCAGGGTCTCTATAGGATACCTCCAATATTCTAGGCTACCTTTACTACTATTATCATCTACATACACTATAGTTTGTTGAACAAATGATAGGAAGAAATCTATGTATTTTCCACCAGTGAATCCTCCCTCCATAGCTAATTTATCTATTCTACTAGCCAATACATTAACTACTCCATCATTATATGTAACAAAACTCCTCATAATACTTTCTCCAAGTTGCTGGGGTTCTCTAATGACTTTAGAGTTCGAACACCACTCG
>CAZCPZ010000174.1:0-4150 GCA_964499875.1 uncultured Thermoplasmatales archaeon
ATCTAATGGAGCAGGTGTAGTTGTTCCATCTCTAAACTTGATGTTCTCAATAGGTGGACCAATAGTTTATGCATGGCCACCTAGAGTATTCTTAATCGAACCATTTGAGGTGCCTCTCTTCCAAATTGGGGATTACAACTTCACTTTCTACCAAGATTCTTATGCTGCTCTTGGAATGGTACTAATTGGTGGTGGATTCCTATATTGTACGAATGGTATGGTTAGTGGATCAGTTTTCAATGACGCCTTCATATTCCTATGCTTAGGATACATTGGAGCATTCCTAGACTTCTATGTATACACACCATATCCAGAGGAGAAACCTAGGAAACTAGCTGAGTTTATGATATCCGTATCCCTAGGATCCGTGATTATACCATATTAGAAAATTCCGTAAAATATTTACAACTCTAACTACAGAAGGGTAAAAGAGAATGAGTGTGAAGAAGAGGATACTACTACCCATATCTATAATCCTATTTAGTATCCTAACTCAAGGTTTAACTCTACATGACCCACTTAGAGGAGGATGGTTAGAGGAAGTAGAAGGGGTAAGAATCCTTCACATCTCTGGTTCCCATTACGATATGGGTTATCAACATGGTTACTTATTGAGAGATGAGTTCCTAGAGAACCTTAGAGCTATAATGAATTATAGTGAGGAGAAAGGCTTCAACTTCAACTGGCTACTACACCTATGGGGTACAATGAAGAATTATGTACCAGAGGAATACATAGAGGAGCTACAAGGTATAGCTGATGGAGCAGGTGTATCCTTTGATGAAGTAGCAGCTATGTATGTTGCTTTTGAATGCAACGCTTTAATGGAGTGTTTTGGAGTAGTTGCATGGGGAAACGCTACTAAGAATGGTAACCTAATACATGTTAGAAGCTTTGATCTACCCTTCTCTGTTAAAGACCCTGTTACAGGTAAACACGTGTATGAGAATTCTATTCTTATAGTGCGTAAACCAAATGATGGGTATGCATCTGTCAGCCCCTCAGTGGTTGGTAGAGTAAATGGTGGAGGAGGAATAAACGAGAAGGGTATAGCCTATGGTAACCTCATTAGTTGGTCTCATGATCAAACATTTAATGGCCCACCATTCCTAATTAGAGCACAGATAGCATTGGATCATGCATCAACTTTGGAGGATGTAGTTAGATTAGTTACGGAGAATAGAACACTTGGATGGAACTATGTGATATCAGATACCAATAAAGGCTATGTTGTTGAAACCAACTCTAATATATTCTATGTTGGTACATGGGATAACCCAGTTGAATCCATGGGTCCCTTTTGGAGTATAAAAGAAGTTGTGAGGAGAACAAACTTCTTTATCAACCCTGCACTCGCTGCTTCTCAGAGAGAAAGATACAACCCTGGTGGACTCATAGGGTTTATAAAACTCTTAATAGGTGGATTAGACCTTATAATACCGGGGTATAAGAAATACGTGAATTTTAACTCAAACCTTATCTACCCCATGTGGAGACTATATAAAGCAATGAGTAGAACCATGGAGAGGAACTGGGGAGAGTTAACAGCTTCTAGTATGATGGATTTAATGAGGAAAGTCTATAGTGGTAGAACAGATCCATTGTTATGGATTATGGCTAGAGTAGGTAGAGGAGAAGGCTTCATGGAAGCTTGGAATCAATGGGTTGCAGACCCAGTGAGTGGAGACATATATGTAGCCTTTGCTACTCTAGATAAATACGCTTATGAGAGCCCAGTGCATCACTTCAACATATTTGATCTAATAAACGCTGAGCCACCCTAGGATAAGTTTAGTAGGATAATCTAGAAATTGCAATTCTTCTCCTTATTTCTTAGGATTCCCAACTTTTCTACAAGTTCTATAAAACATCTCCCAAGGTGGTAGATCTCCCTTGTAACTTCAATATCTCTCTAACATTGTCTATCGAGTAATGGTTTTCTCTTCCGTCTCCATAAAAACACTAGGATGAGGAGTAAAAGTAGAGTGACTTCGAAACCAGGAGTTTCCTTGGCTTCCCTACTTTCAATGTATTTGATGAGACCACTAGATTCTGTAAAACTATAATCCCATTTATTATCACCGTCAACATCAAGGAGATACTTATTATCCCTATATTTAACAGTGGTCTCTAGAGAACTACTACTGTTATGGAATCTATCATAAACACCATCACTATCAACATCAATAAGATAACCAATATCGTCAACTTCTAAACAGTCAATATAAACAACATAACTAGAAGTAGCTGAGAAAGTCTCATTATCAAAAGCCTTAACCCTAACAACATATCTACCAGCTAGAGCCCAACTATGATTAACCACAAGAGAAACATTACTACCAATAAAACCACTAGTATAATCACTACCATCACCCCAATCAACAAAATACTGCAAACTATCATTATCAGAATCCACCGACACTATCGTATAGTTATACAGAATCATCATACGCCCACTCACAGGACCAGTTATAATAGGCTCACCAGGAGGACTATTAGGCTTAACAATAACAACAGTAGTAGTATCAGTATCACTATCTGTTCCATCACTAACTGTTAGTGTAACAGTAAATATCCCAGCTGAATGATAGATATGTGTTACTATCACACCACTACCATTGCTTCCATCACCAAAATCCCAAGTATACGTTAAGGTATCATTATCAACATCATAACTACCACTAGCATCAAACTTTATAGCCTCACCAACAAAACCTTGGTATGGTCCACCAATAACAGCAACAGGAGGATTATTACTTGGTGGAGCAGGAGAACCGCTGGGGCCACCACCAGTAGGAGAAGCAGTGGGTTTACCACTAGCAGGATCAGATAAATCACCCTCATTACCATACTATCTACAGCAGAAACCCTATAGGTATAGGTTTGACCATTAATTAAACCAGTATCCCTATAACTCGTAGAAGTAACATTAGCAATCAAAACACCATCCCTATAAACCTTATAATATGCTACACCAGTATTATCACATGCCGCATCCCAACTAAGATCAAGCTTACCATTCTTAGCATCCCTAACACTTAAACCAGTTACCTTACTAGGTGGCTCCACATCAGCACCACCACTCATAGGAGTAAGATGCCAAACCCTAGCCCATAAATAACCCTCATAACAAATAGAACCAATAGTTATATCAGTAGTATTAACACCAGTATCATTATAAAGCTTCCAACCACTACCATTCCAATAGTAGATACCAACCAACTGATTCTCCTCTAAACCAGAATTATTTAAATCCTCCCTAGTATAATAAAGAGTTATATTTATAGGCCACACTATAGCAGATTCATTCTCAACTTCTATATCAATATACCTCCCAACAGCCTTTAGATCACAAGGAAAATCATCAGGAGCGGAAGAATAATTAACAATAGTTACATTTGTGGGAGAAGAAGAATTCACACCAACAATAACACCAGCATTACCTAAAGCATCAATCATCTCATAACCAACAGTAGTAACATTACTCTGAATATCCCCTTCCTCTATAACTCCACCACCCTCACCAATCCAAGGTTTGAACGACACACCATCAGAAACATTATCACCTCTACCATCAGAATTATTAACTGGATGATAAGGACCAGTAACACTACCCCAATAATTAAGAGTAGCATTAAGGATTACACTATCATTGAGGTTGTATACCCCGTATCTAAAGTTTCCGTAGATTCTATTATAATGAAGTCGATTATCCGATGTTACACCTTTTATTAGGACACCTATCTGATTATTATCAAATATCCTATTGTCCAAGATATTATTTCCAGTAGAATTTGTAAGCTCTATACCGCTATCTCCACTTTTCCCAATTACATTCCCATAAACTATATTATTATCTGAGTTATAAAAATTAATCCCATCTCCTTTCACATCATGATCATTATAAATTATTATATTCCCGGAAAGATTGTTATCATTACTATCATCCAAAGATATACCCCAGCTATTATTACAAATACAGTTATAATAAACTTTATTATAACTGCTTTTCCATAATTTGATTCCAACTAAGCCATCACTAACACTACAATTATAAATATTGTTTTCAAATGTGCTGTGTTGAATAACTTTTAAGTTCCTCCTCTGCTATACCTCTCTTTTGAAGGAGGGTGATTTGGGATGCAGAGGA
>CAZCPZ010000175.1:0-4150 GCA_964499875.1 uncultured Thermoplasmatales archaeon
ATATAGGAGTTAGATATTGGCTTGCAGGTGCCATATGAATCTGAGGACACCATTGATAGTAGCTGGGTTAGGATTAACCCTGGTATTGATGAGTACAGCTGTCTTTGGGTATGATGATTTAACAATGAATCCATATCAGATAACGATTTCATCTAAAGATGGGTTATATGAGATTCAAGAAGATGTTATTCTTCGTTCATCTACTGCTCATCCAAATATCTCTTGTTGGATTCCAAGTAACGCACATGATATTGTTTTCTATGTTGATAGTAGAGAGATCAGCAACTATACTATCGATGGCAATAAGTATAACCTGGATACCTCGGGGTTTAACTTCTCTGGTGAGATACATCTATCTATTTCATATACTCTATCGGATTTAAATGGAAAATTTAGTAAAGAATTTATTTACCCTACTCTAAATCTATCTGTTATACTAGATGAGGAGGTTTTACTCAACAGGGTTTCTCTACCTGAGGATGGAGCTATACGTATACCATTACCATCCCCTTATATGGAGGAAACTGCTGCAGTAAGTTGGTATATCGCTGCTTTACTAGTTTTACTCTTCATATTAATAATAGTGCTAGTAGTATATATTGTTAGGAAACAGAAGATGGAAATTATTAAAGATAAAGCGCTGAAGTCTAGGGATGTACTTGAAACAGAGAAAGAATTACTCTTTGATTTACTTAAAGAGATTGAGAAACGCTATAGAGCTAAGAAGATATCAGATGATGCTTATCATAAGCTTAAAGGCTACTATAAACAGCGCACTGTTGAGATTATGAGGGATTTAGAGGAAATGAGTTAAAATTAGGAGTCTAATTTTTATTGGCGTCACATAAATCTTCTCCCACTAAGTAGATAATTTCTTCTCCTGTTAATGAGAGTTTCTCAACCATACTTGTTGCAAATGTTTTATCTCTCCTACAGAGTTTTTGAAAGTATGGGTAAATGTATTCCAAGGTTTTTCTTTTAGATGAATGTGTGTAGTTAGATAACTTCTTTATTATCTCATCCCTCAGTGCTTTGTTGATTCTAATATCTCTTCCATATGTTAGTAGTTTTGGGAACGAATATTTTGATGAAACTGGAGAATGTTTTTTCCTAAAAGCTACTCCGATTGTCATTATATCATTTACATAAGACCATAGACCGTAATAACTCCTCTTCGATACTCTACCTAGGAATAAGTCAGCTTTAGATAATGTTTCATAACCTATGTGTAAATCCTCTGGGTTAACATATATTTTGGGTAAGTTTTCATCCACCCATAATAGTATATGCTGTGGATCTTCATCTACTAGCATTGTGTACTCTTTTATAGATCTATAGTCTTTGGTGAGAAAGATCTTTTGAAGTAGATCAAATATATTCTTCTCTCTGTCTCTACTTCCAAGTGCTTCTAAAACATTGATTCCTACTCTATCTACACCTGTTGAGATTGCTTGTAGATCCCTGATAGCTGATCTCATATCCCCGTTACAAGTCTCGCTAATCCTCTTTAAAACCTCTATATCAACTTGTTTCCCCTCTAACTTACTTATCTCTTTTAATCTCTTAAGGATTTCAGATGGGTATGGTGGATAGAATTGTATTATATCACATAATTCTCTTAACTCTTCTCCTCCCCTTAGTAGTTGGTATAAATCATTTACAATCAATATTATCGGTTGCTTAGTGATCTTTATAGTTTCTATGATCGCTTTTTTTCCTCCTCTATCACTGTATTCTCCACTGCTTTCTCTACCCTCATAGAGGTTGTCAGCTTCATCTAGAATTATGAGTTTCCTCCCACCTTTATCACTGGGGGAGAATAAACCTTTATCTGTAAATGTCTCATGGATTGCACCATGGCCTGCAATAGATTTTATAGTTTTAGAATTCCTAGTATCAGAGGCGTTTAACTCCACTATCGTCCATCTATACTCGTTTGCAAGAGCATGTGCAGCACTTGTTTTTCCTATCCCAGGTTTACCTGAGAGGATCACCGCTTTCTTACTAGGTTTATTTTTATTCCATGATTCTGCCCATCTACGTAGTTTCTCAATTACTTTTCTATTCCCTATTATCTCAACTAGTCTCCTAGGTCTATACTTCTCTGTCCAATCCATTTCTAGATACCTGTAAAATTGGTGGGTAGTAAAATTTTTTTATCAGATATACATATTTAGAGTATAGTGGGAGCGAGGATGGCCCAGCCTGGTACGGCGATGGATTGCTAATCCATTGGTCTTTATGACCGCGGGAGTTCAAATCTCCCTCCTCGCGCTCTCTTCTACAACTACTGTTTCTCCTAGGTATTCTGCTGCTGTTAACACTTCTTTCTTCTCTTTAAATGTACTCTCCCATATTTCCTTGGTATGTCTCCTAAAAAATGGTTCCCTAGTGAGATGGTGGTCATAGATTATTAGTTCTACATCGGTTTCTTTTATAATCCTAGTTGTATTCTTTATAGCTCTCTTTAGGTTTATCTTATTCAGCATATACCCTAGGGTGTATGTTGCTGGTCCATCTAGTATAAGATATGTTGGGTTCTCTGATATTATCCAACTTGTGTAGTCTTCAATGATTGGTCCACATAAATCAGATGTATGTATAAGTTTCTCATCTTTGTATTCTACTATAGTTGCGAAAACCCATCCTACCCTGGAGTATTCTATTCCATGGAATAATGGGGGAGTAAATCTAACTGTGGTTTCTCCAAATCTATATGTTTTATTCTCTGGGAAATATATCCTGATGGTATCTTCATGTTCCTGGATTCTATTGTATCTAATCCATTTCTCTACTTGAGTATTAAACCATTGTTCTCCTTTTCTAAGTAATTCTTTCTTCCTCTCTGTGTATTCTCCAAATCTTTGTTTCTCCATCTCTGGTAGACTAGGTTTTCTATATTCTTTCTCCTCTGGTGGTTTATATGTAATTTGACAGAGTGATCCTAGGAATTCCTCTGCTCGTTTCCTCTGATTAATGTTTATATACTCATTAGGATTCTTGATGAACACTATCTTATCTTGGTAGAATGATGGTTCTCTAAGATAGTGGTCATGGTGATAATGAGATACAACTATTACCTTGCTTCTTTTACCTGCTTCCCTTATTCTTTTTAACCCCTCTACTAGGTATCTCTTTTTGTCTTCCTCTGAGATTGGATATGTTTTATGCATTATAGCTACTCCTGGTTCAAGTAGAATAGAGATATCCCTTGTCTCTACTAGTGTACAAGAAGATTTTGCTCCAAGTGAATCAAACCATATAGGTTTAAACCATCTCCTCATATCTATTAAATAGAGTATTGATTCACTGGGTTTGGTATAGTTACATCTCTAAGATCCTTAACTTTATCTTTTATCTTCTCCCTCAGGTTTCTCTGTATATGTGTTAACATTAGATGTTTTATGTTTTCTTCTTTCTTCAATGCTAATACATCTAGTAGATTCGTGTGATCCATCATTTCTTCATCTATTGTGTAGCATTCATGTATAACCAAGTCTGCTTCTTTATAAATCCCTCTGGATTCCTCTGTGTTTCTCCCGTCTCCACTGTAGCAGATAGTGTTTTTTTCATCTTCTATCCTCATAGCTATGTTTGGAATAGAGTGTTTTGTAGATGCAAACCTTAGGGTTAACCCTTCTATTCTAAGTTCTCTGCCACTGTTTACTTCTATGAATCTCATCGGGAAGGAAGGTTTATCTAATGCTTTTGGGTAACCATTTCTTATAATATCTTGTAGTTTCTCTCTTGTGCCTCTCGGTGTAATCAGAGTTAGGGGTTTCTCTCTTTTCTCTTCTCTCATTCTAACAATGAGTGCTGGTAAACCATAGCAGTGATCTGCGTGGAGGTGACTAATGAATACTATATCAACCAGCTCAGGATTAGTTGAGTATCTCCATAGCTGTATGGGTATACTGTATCCACAGTCTAATAGCAAAACCTTGTCTCTAGATAAAACTAGGTGAGAGTTGTTGTAGTTTTTCTCATCAAAGGCTTCTCCAACCCCAAGGGATATAACCTTCATGAGACCTTGTTTTATCCGTAAACTCTTTAAACATTTTTGTATTCCCCCTCAGAGATAGTGAAAAATAACTAGTTAAATTTATATATGATGAGTTTAGAGGATATTTATTTTGGGGTGGAAGTCAAG
>CAZCPZ010000176.1:0-4141 GCA_964499875.1 uncultured Thermoplasmatales archaeon
ATCGAAATAGCAGATAGTTTACATAAAAAAGGAAAGAAAACCTTGATCGTAGAGGCATTATCATCGATCCTACCAAATACACTAGATGAGGATATGTCAAAACCTTTAGAAGAAGATTTATCTAGATATGTAACTATTTTAACTAAACATCTCGTTGAAGAAGTACATATAGACAATAATAAAGTTGAATCAGTGACACTTAGAAATACTGAGACTAAAGAAGCAACTCAGATAGAAGTGGATCTACTCATAATTGCAACAGGGATTCAACCAGAGACAACTCTAGCCAGAGAGATAGGGTGCAAGATTGGGGAGACAGGTGGAATCATAGTTAATGAGAGATGTGAGACATCTATACCAAAGGTGTATGCTGCTGGAGACTGCACGGAGTATAAAGATTTTGTAACAGGTAAACCATTAATAGTTGGATTAGGTAGCATAGCTGTTCGACAAGGTATAACAGCTGGTGTAAACGCAGCAGGAGGTGACCGAAGACTACCAGAGGGTTTCCTCCGGACTTGCACCTCAAAATTCTTCAACACAGAGGTAGCTTGTGTTGGTCCACCATCTAATCAACTACCAGATACTATACAGGGGAGGTATAGGGGGTTATCTCTACCAGATTATTATCCTGGAGGTAAACCAGTAACTGTTAAAATACTGGTTGATAGAAACGGTGTAATAATAGGTGGGCAAGTAATTGGAGAAAACGCTGCGCAGAGAATCAACACTATTGCCTGTGCAGTAGCTAATAGAATGCACATCAATGATTTTAGAAACCTTGAAACAGCTTATGCACCACCAGTAGCCCCAACGTTAGATGCAATAACAATCGCTGGGGAGATAGCTTCTATGAAAATAGGGCGATAAGTATGAGATTCCTACATATCGCTGATACGCATCTTGGTTTCTCCATGTATAGAAAAGTAACAGCTGATGGAGTGAATCAGAGAGAAATGGATGTATACAATGCTTTTCAACAAATTATAGACTATGCTATTGAAACTAAACCAGATTTTATTCTACATGCAGGTGACCTCTTTGACTCTGTTAGACCCAATAATAGAGCTATATCTTTTGCAATTCATCAACTACTCAGATTATCAAAAGAGAAGATTCCATTCATTGTAATTGCAGGGAACCATGAGCATCCAAGGTTAAAGGAAACAGGACATATCTTCTCACTACTAGATCACATTGAATATATATATCCAGTTTACCGTAGCACCTATGAGAAGATAAATCTCAACATCAATGGTGAAGTAGTTACAATCCATGCTATTCCACAAACCTACTCCGCAGAGGAATTCCAAGGAACCCTACGAACCCTAAAACCAGATGACTCAGATTATAATATACTATTATTACATGGTTCTATAAGTGAGATCAAAGAGTTTAGTATGAGGGAATTCAATGAACTCCTAATCCCAAGGTATATCCTCACTATGGATTTCAATTATATTGCTCTTGGACACTACCATATCTACACTAGAGTTACCAGGAATACTTTTTATTCTGGGTCAACAGAGACTTTATCCTTCGCTGAGGCAGGTTCAAAGAAAGGATTCATAGAAGTCAGTATAGATAAAAACAAGTCTACCCCTATCTTTAAACCATTATCAACTAGACCAGTAGTAGATCTACCACCAATAAACTGTTTAGATCTAAGTGTTGATAAAGTAATGGAGGAAGCCTCTAAAATTATTCAATCAATCAACCTTAGGGATTCCATTGTTAGACTCACCTTTGAAAACCTACCTATGCATGTATATAAAAGCATAGATTTTCATCGCATAAGAGAAGAAGCCAGAGAAGCCTTCCATTTCGAGGTTAAAACCACTACCCTAGGTAATACAATGGAGCAACTAGATGGTGGAACAAAAATAGATGTTTTATCAGAAGAGTTTAGAAGATACCTTGCTGCTCAGAGGATACAAGATAAAGAAGAACTCTTGAAACTAGGGTTAAGCTATCTTAACAAGATAGAGGGAGTGCAACACTAGATATGATACTTAAAACCCTTACTCTTAAAAACTATAGGAGATTCAAAGATACTTTGATAGAATTCCCAGATGGAGTTACAGGAGTCATAGGACTCAATGGGGTAGGTAAATCAACTATATTCGAAGCAGTAGCATGGGCTCTATATGGTTCACCAGCATCAAGGACACCTGTTGATCAAATCAAGAGAACCGGTGCTTCTCCAAGAGAACCATGTAGAGTGGAACTAGAATTCATTTTTGAAGGCAACGCGTACAAGGTTATACGGGAGATGACAGGTAAAACACTTTCCCCCTCTGCAGTAGCATATATGAACTCAAAAGCTATGGCTAAAGGCGCTGGAGCTGTTACCTCTTTCATTCAGAAGACTCTTGGAATGGATTTTAAATCATTCTCCACCTCAGTTTTTGCGAAGCAAAAGGAATTGAATGCTTTGTCATCAATGAATGCCAGTGAGAGGCGACCACTCATACTCAGGATGCTAGGGATAGATACCTTAGATGATGTTATCAAGGAGATAAACACGGATAGGAGAACCAAGACCTTTCTAGTAGAGAAACTTGAGGTATCTCTAATAGACCCTAGTACTGGTAAGGCGAAGAAAGAGGTTTTAACCAAAAAGATAGATGAATTGGAGAAAAAGAGAGTTGAGGTATCTAGGGAGATAACTATACTCAAGGAGAATATAGAGGTTCTAAGAAAAAAAGTTGAGGAACAATCCTATAATGTAGAAGTGGAGAAGCAAGCATATGAGAACATGAATCAGTTATATCAGAGACTAGTTGAAGAAAAAACTAGATACGATAGATACCAGGAGTTAAAGAAAACCTCTTCGATACTAGAAGAGAAAATAATAGATCGAACCAAACAGATACAAACCTTGGAAGAGAAACTAGGGAGATACAGGGGTACATCTAGAATGTTGGAGGAAACCAATAACCGTATCAAGGATTTAGAAGAAAAAATATTATCCTCCCTGAGAAGTATTGAGCAGAAGAAGACATTGATTAAACAGATAGATGAGGGAATAAAAGAGTTATCTGAGAAGAAGAAAAACATTGAGGAACTTGGACCAGATGCAACTTGCCCAACATGTGAGAGAACACTCGATGAACAATACCATATCCTAGTAAAGAAGTACATGGATAAACTAGAAGAGAAATCCTTGGAGAAAACCAAATTGTTACAGGAGATAAAAAGTGAAGAAGAGAGGCATCTAATTCTAAGGAAAGAAAAAATGGCTTTGGAGAAGAAGAAAGATTATCTACAGCAACAGCAGAGGGAGCAGGAGAGAATCCATTCAAATATACTCCACCTAAACAAAGAATTAAGTCGAGAGAAAAAGGAGTATGAAGATAAACAGAGGGTGATCCAAAAAATCGGCAAAGTCTCTTTTGACTCCAAGGAATATGAATCCACACAGGTTGAGACTAAACAACTATATCAAAGATACCAAGAAGCCTTAAGGAAACTGAATATGGAGAAAGATAGACTAGTGAAAACGAGGCTTCAACTAGAGAAAACAGAGGGTCGCCTTAAATTAGTTGAACAGGAAATCCAAGGTGTAAAAGAGAAGATAAAGGAGTTGGAGGAGACAAAGAAACGTATAGATCTAGAGAGAAAGGAGATACAAAAATTATCCTCATTATATGAGGTTATGACTTCTTTTAGAACACACCTTATATCAAGAATTAGACCAGCTTTAGCGGCTTATGCTACGGAATTCTTCAGAGAACTCACGGATGGTAGGTATGAGGAGGTAGAGTTAGATGAAAACTATAATATAATGATATATGATAATGGTAAACCCTATCCTATAAATCGTTTCTCAGGAGGCGAAGAGGATCTAGCTAATCTATGTTTAAGACTAGCTATCTCCGAGGTTATAACTGAGAGATCCGGTGGGGTATTCAACCTACTAGTATTAGATGAAATCTTTGGATCCCAAGATATGATTAGACAGCAGAACATACTTCGAGCATTACATGCTTTATCCTCTAAGTTCCGGCAAATATTTCTTATAACACATGTAGAGGAATTAAAGAATAGTATGCAGCATATCATCCATGTATACGAGGATGGAGATGTAAGTAAAGTAGAGATTCAATGAATCCTATACGATCATGGAAATAAAAAGGAA
>CAZCPZ010000177.1:0-3981 GCA_964499875.1 uncultured Thermoplasmatales archaeon
CATAGATGATCTGATTTTTACGAAAATTATTTATTCCAATAAACATTGACGGGATTCGATCATCCTTTAAGAGGAGGGTATGAGATGGGATGCAGTGAGGTATCTAGGTCTAGAGGCTATAATGCTAAGAAGCTGAAGGTACTCTATACATTCATCATATTGGTGACATCAATCATTAGCATAACTCCGATAAGTCATGGAGAAGGTGTGGATAAGATAACAACTTACCGTCAGATTGATGAGACATCTTTAGAGAAAGACATCTTCTTCTGTGACAATGAAACCATTATTGTTAACTTTACTTGTGATGGTATAAGAGGTGACCCACCTTATGGTTTATATAATCTAACCGCGAAGAATAATGATACCGGGGAATGGATCTATATACCAGTTAGTGACAACGACACTAATATACCATGGAATACTGCTTATGATTATGAGTACTGGGGTAGATTCAACATAAGTTCCTCTATTCCAACTCATAATTCTTCTGCACCAGGAGATACACCTGTTTTAAATGTTAAACCTGGTGATACTCTAGTATTGAAAGAGATAGGACCTGGTTACCCTCTTGATAATGATACGGATGTAGCCACTATAATACTAACGGTTGTAAACTGTAATCCTATCAATGCTACTCTATGTGGCTATGTCAACTATACAAATGGTACCATGGTTTCTAATGCCACAATATATATCAATAAAACCGATGGACAGATTTTCTCTGCTTCAACTATTACTAATGATAGTGGATTCTATATCTTCAATGATAGTGTTCCACCTGGAACCTATGATATACTAGTGTACATCAATGGTTTTCTATCATGGATAGCTGAGAATGAAACCATATATGAAGGAGATATAAAATGGGTGAATATCTCTATACCTACTAATGGGGGTAATAGTACTCTATGTGGTTTCATAGTAGATAACTCTACTGGTAACCCTATAGGTGATGCTACAGTATCAATAGATAAAGTGGATGGAGGATTCTTCCATGCATCTGTTTCAACCGGTAACGATGGTTTCTACATCTTTAATAATATCTCAGCTGGTATCTATAATATAACAGTGTCTACTGCTGGAGACAACTATACTATTAGTGGTGTAGGGGTCATAGCTAATGAGACAACTTGGATGAATATCTCTCTGGGTCTCAGTGGAATTAGTGGAACAGGTATAGCAGGTATAGTTAAGGATGAGAAAACAGGTTCTCCTCTACCTAATGCTACAGTTAGAGTACTCAGACGGGGACCAGAGGGAGATATGGTTTTTGAGACTCAAACTAATGAAACAGGTGAATTCTTCATACCATTAAATGAAACAGGTAGATGGGAGGTTCAAGTTGAATTAGAAGGCTATATAAGTTATCTCAACTGGGATGTAGAGGTTACAAGTGGTAGTACAACTTATCTCACTGTTTTCCTTACACCAGAGTTTAAGAAACCCTCTTACTTGGTTGGTAGGATTAACTCTAGTTTAACAGGAGAAATTCTAACAGATGCAATGGTTGTATTATTAGACACTGATTTCACACATATGGGTATACCTGTGAGAGAAGGCAGTAACAATGAGACAGTTAATGGTTTAACTAATTGCTTCAACTTCACTGTAACATATGATAGTGCCTATAGATTAATTGTTTTCAAGGAAGGTTACTATGTGAAGATAATAAATGTAACAGGTGTAGAGGAAGGAAGCATTGTATGGTGTAATGTATCACTGGATTTAGCTGCTCCAGATACTCTTAATCTAAGAGTAGAGTTCTTTGATCTTGATGATGCTAGAGTCGCTGTTAATCGAACGATTATCGCATCTGCTCCAATTGTTAGATTCCTACTAGATTTTATGCCAGATATCGGTAATAGCAACCAGATTGTTGATGAGGAAGAAGTGGCATCCTACCTGTTTAGAATCAGTAGATTTGGTCCCACGTTTAGTGTGAAACCACCGCAGGAAGCTGATAAAGAAAAAGAAGGAGGACCTGGTTTCCTAAGTATACCAGTATCTATAAAACTAGATGGTTCCAATCTAAGTAGGTATCTACCTGGTTCTCATCACGGAGAACTAGATAATATATGTAATACAACAGTTGTATCAAACGATATAATATATTACAATGCAACCTTTAATTTAACTCTAGATGGACCAGTGTTAAATAGGGTTTATCACACTTTTAATATCTCAACATATCACCGTGGGTTAATGATTGGCAATATAACAATTGTATTTAACAATCTATATAATATTACTGGTGTAGTTGATGATGATACAAATGGATCTGTTACTACAACATCTAATACTATTACTATAATACCTGGTAATGGAAGCCTCGATAGTTTAGCTTATGTAAATGTATCCTTAGAGTTTAATACTTCAACTGTTTCTCTTCCAATCATTGAGACACCTGTTTGGCATATAGGTGATAGATGGGTTTTCGATGAGATAGAGGATAATGAGAGTATGGAGGTATCATATACTGTTGAGGGTAAACCTCTTAGACACTGGGAGGAAGAGGAGTTCATGGTTGGAGAAGGGATTTTATCTTACATTACTTATAGGTTGCTAGAGGAGACAGTGTATAGTAGAGATAAACATTTTGTAACTATAGAGGATCTTGATTGGATAGTTTTTTCAAATAGTAGTAGTCGACCATATATAGTAGATGATTTATCCTTCCCGCTCTACACTGGGAAGACATGGTATACCATAGCATGGTGGAATGGTAGTGTAGTAGAGGCAACAGTGGTAAATACTTCTTATAATAAAACAACTATGTATGGAAACCTAGAGTGTGTAGATATTCAATATAAACTTGGATCTAATGTTGTAGCAGAGGAATGGTTTTCTCCAGATACCAGATTCTTTGTTAATAGAACAGTTTATAATCTCAGTATACTAGATTTAAAGAGTGTATCACTAGCACCCTACTTTGTCTCAGTATCAGTAAACCGTAGTGATATAGACTCAGATGGCCTATACAACTACATAGAGGTTACAGTGAGTATCAATGCATCTGGTTTAGAGCATCCAGAGGAATATGAAATAGAGGGACCTTTATTCAAAGAGGCTTCTCCATGGGAGCCACCAGTGGATTTAGAATGGAATCACGAGAAGAAGACTTTGAGTGGTTTAACTTCTATTACTCTAAGGTTTAGTGGAATAATCATTAATACAAGTGGTGTAGATGGCCCATATAGTGGTTGGTTAGAGTTAAGGAGAAGTGAAGACTGGGGTAGACCAATTGATTACATAGAGTTTACAACACCTGCTTGGAGTCACCTAGAGTTTCAATCTCCGCCATTGAAGATAGAGGGTTTATCTGATTATGCAAATGATACTAATGGAGATGGAGAAGCAGATTATCTAACAGTTAATGTAACAGTTAGAGTTCTCCGAAATGGGAACTATACTATCCAAGGGGGGCTACATAAAGCCATTGGGTGGGGTTGGAGGTGGATAACAGGAGCAGGAAACCCACCCACCTATCTAGAGGCAGGGGGAGTATACACTATACCTTTAAACTTTAATGGTAGAGACATATATGATGCTGGGTACAATGGACACTACCAGTTACACTTAGAGTTTATCGATGAGGATAATGGTGTTAAAATAGCTCAGGTTGAGAATTCAACTACTAGAAGCTATCTATATACAGAGTTTGAGAGACCCTCTATATACTTCAATAAATCTTGGATGCAAGAATATGGTTTACATGAATATATCAATGATTCCTATTTCACCATAAATGTTTCAATAATAGTAGAGAATGGAACTTTCTCAGGTGGAACAAATATCTATGATCTCCATGGTGGATTACATCTTTGGAATGAGAGTTATAGATGGGGTGAGTTTATAACAGGTACAGGTGGAGAAGTTGTTCTACATGAAGGAGAGAATATTGTTCCACTTAACTTTAATGCTGGTGAAATCTATGAGAAACTAAATGCATTAGATACAAGTAGTAATATATCCTTTATA
>CAZCPZ010000178.1:0-3859 GCA_964499875.1 uncultured Thermoplasmatales archaeon
TTCAAAGGGTCCTTCTACATCTCTAAACTCTGTCTTCGCTATCTGATCTCTTGGAATTGTAATTGTTTGGGGTTTACCGAGGAGTTTCTTATAGTTTAAGTGAAGATGTTCATCTGTAATTGTAAGTGTACCCTTACCATATCTTCTCTCTCCGATTTTCCTCACCTGTACTTCTCTTGTAAGTAATTCTTTCTCCATATCCTCTCCCCTCTTTCATTTTTTCAAACTCGAAGAAAAATGGATTAGTTAAGCTATTTTTGAATCTATCCCATTGCACCGGAAGTCAAACATAATCTCCTTCTCGCTGTACCCAAGCTCTTTGTAGACTTCTTTAATCCTGGGAATTGAAGCTAATATACCTTTATCTGTTTCAAGGAATTCCCCTGGATATTTACGTTGAGCTATCGCTAATATAAGATTATACCTTGTTCGAGCGAGACGTGAAGCGATCTGCATATGTTCTGTGCTCACTGGGATAATCTCTAGTAGTTTATCCAATATTTTCCTTGATCGATGAATTAACTCGTTGAATTCCTCTCCTTTATGCTCTAATGCTAGATCATTCAACACAGCGGCTTTGTCCCCATAACATGTATAAGCAAGAGGGTCACGAATTATCTTCAACCAGACTTCATTCGGTACTTCTGTACCTTCAGCTAATGGATCCTTGTCTATGCCTTTTTCAGTGAGGATGAAGGAAATGCTTTTGTCAAAACAATCTAGAGCATCCTTGTATTTACCCACCATAGCGTAGATTACTCCCAGGTTGTCTAATGCAATTGCTCTAATTCGTTGAGGGCTTTCTCCCTCCCTAACCTTCTCGCTCTCATCGTACGCCTTCTTGAAGCACTCGATCGCTTTATCTAGATTCCTCTTTTTAGCAAACTTTTCACCTTCTCTAATCCAATCCATCGCTCTCTTTTTCCCGAAGATCTCGATCCCTCCAAACTAATTTCTTCAAATGTCTAAGTTATATTACAGAAATATTTTTTAGCATTTTGTTTTCGTAGTATGAATATATTTGACAAAAATACATTTTTTCATTATATCTTGTGAAAGGTTTTTTCACTTCTCTCGTCAACATAATTCATCTCTTTAAACCTTCAGATAAAGCACCTTTGGAAATTTAAAAAACCTTGAAGAGAGGTTATTGTAATTCAATGATTCCGACTCTTTTGATGAGGCAGAAGTAAAAAAACCTCCTCTACATCTCAACAATCCTAACACTAGTTGATTTTCTATCTTTCTTTCCTTCTATTCTTCGGTTTTGCTTCCGTAGGGAGGAGGTATGATATCCTTCAAGTAATTAAACTATCCGTAGTCACGAAACACTATTATAAGAGGCTCTTCCTGTTGAGTCATCGGAGCTCCCAAGGTGAAGGATTCAATGGTTTAATCAATAAGGAGAAAACCTATACATAAACCTCTTTTTATAATTCTATCAGATGAATTAAAGAGATGAGTCCTTGAGTTTTTCTCAAAAAGGTAATTATATAGTGTTTCTATCTCCTCCTCCATAGAAGACATATTAACACCTTATTTATTCAAATCTAATATATAGAAATATTATTTTCTCTTTTCGGTTGCTTGTAGAGGATTAATTATTCAAATTTAGCATTAAAATAGATTTTTTGTTAATCCTATTGTTACTCTTAGGAAGCATCTTAGGAAGCATCCTCATCAGGGTAACGGAGAAATATTCAAATGAGTAGCGAACAAATCTAACCTCAACCTTAATTAAACCATGGATGATATTAATCATTATAACAGTTACTTATAAATCCTATTTAACTAAATTATTGATCAAATAATTTAAGACCTTCATGGAAAAATTTTTATATAGTAATGTGGTTGTTTAATTCAGAAGGGGGTATAGGATGATAAGAGTATTTTTCATTGCCCTCATATTGATTCTAACCTCGGTTAGCGTATCCCCTCAATCCTTATGCAAGGAGAAATACAACTATGTTATTATAACTACACCTGAAGCTGAAACTATACTCTCGGAATTTAAAACATGGAAGGAATCCCTTGGTTACTCTGTCAAGATAGTGACAACCTCTTGGATTTCTTCAAGCTATAATGGTGGAGATTTAGAAGAGAAAATTAGAAACTTTCTAATAGAGAAATACAGGGAGTGGGGGATAAACTATGTTTTAATCATTGGGAGTAGAAACAAGATTCCTATGCGTCTCTGTTATCCACTCGCTGAGCATAATGGTTACTCACCTACTCCAACTGACTATTATTATGCAGATTTAACAGGAAATTGGGATAAGGATGGAGATGGATACTTTGGGGAATACTCTCAAGATGATATGGATTTCTCCCCTGAAGTATACGTGGGAAGAATACCTATTGATGAACCTGATAGGATTAGAGAAACCTGTGAGAGAATCATAGATTTTGAGAGAGACAATGGGAGATGGAAGAAGAATGTCTTGTTGATTGGAGCTATCATCTTTTATGAAAACCAAAGTCACATGAATCATGTATGGCATCGCTCTGATGGAGCAACACTAATGGAGGAATGCCGTGAGGATATCTTTGAACCAAATGGGTTTAATATCACAAGACTTTATGAGAAAGAGGGGTTAAAACCATCGATTTATGAATGTGAACATCCTCTTAATCGATCCAATGTTTTATCAGAGTGGAGAGGAGATTATGGAATTATTAATCTGCTAGGTCACGCAAATAACAGGGAGGTGGATAGACTCATCTGGAGATATGATGATGGGGATAATATACCAGAGTATCCAGGGGAACTAGAGTATGAAATGTTTCTTCAATACTCAGATGGAAAAGATCTTAGTAAAGAAAAACCACCGATTGTATTCACAAGTGGATGCTACCAGTTCTGGACTCATATAAACATGGGTAGATACTTTATTGAGAAAGGAGCAGCTGTTGCATTTATAGGCTCAACTGGTGGAAGTTGGTATAATATTAGTTTAATATGGAGAGATGAGAGAGACGGGGGAACATTTTCTATCAACTACTATTTCTTCTATTACTTAATCAATTGTAACCAGAGAATCGGGAATGCCTTATATAACTCTAAGATCTACTATTATAACCAGTTTATATTCACAGATAGAAACCCTGAGTGGATATTTAGATGCTATGATAACCTATATGGTTTCAACCTCTATGGAGATCCCTCTCTAGGTTTAACCACTGAAAAAGTAGATACCAAACCACCCGAGGTAACTATAGAAAAACCAAGGGAAGGTTATCTCTATCTATTTGGAAGAGAAACCATGCAACTCCCTGTGGAGAAGGCAATCATCATCGGTGGAATCGATGTTAAAGTTAAAACCTATGATGAAAACCTCAGTGAAACCAATTTCTACATCGATGGTAAACTAAGGTACTCTACAGAGGAAGAGACTTGCGAGTGGTTATGGAATGAACCAGTGGTTGGAAGACATACTATTAAAATAGTAGCTGAAGATAAAAATAGTAACCTTGCATATCAAGAAGTGGATGTATGGATATTTAATTTATAGATTGAAATGAAGGGGGCTCCTAAATTAGCTCTAAGCTGCCTACATTTAGAACCTCTAGATTCAGAGCTTGAATTAGATTTAAGGTTCAAAGAAAAAGCTGGTTAGCAAATGATAAAGAGGAGCACCTCTGTGAGAACCTCCATGTAAATGGGTCACTGAGGGACGAGGGAACATCCTTGATATGAAGAAAACCAAGGGATCTAAAAGGTGCAAGGATTTTACCTTTCAACACATTGGCTTATTTAACTAGAAGGGGAACCCACTGTCTATTTTTTCTTTTTTATTTAAAACTAGTTTAATATCTTGAGGAGGAACGTCACTAATCATCCTTCCATGAGTAAAAGCTA
>CAZCPZ010000179.1:0-3857 GCA_964499875.1 uncultured Thermoplasmatales archaeon
TAACCCTATACTCTCCTGGAATACTTGTTCCGCTAGGTTATCTACATCTATTCTTCTAACAGATTCTTTGATCACCTCCATCTCCTTATCTCACCTCCTCTATGTATTCCTCCAATGGTGATATTATTTCTATGATTCCACTTTCAGTTATATTAAAAAGCCATGTTCTAGAATCATGACTCGTTAATCTACAACCATCTATTCTTATGATTCCTAATTATACTACCTATTGGTTTATTGAATAAACTAGTCTCCCATTTACTCCAACTATTCTTTTATTCAATACTATGCCTCCATCAACTACGTGCGCTACCGCTAATCCACCTGCTGTTTCTCCACTCTGCATAGATCTCTTTTGGGGAGAGAATAAAGCTGTTTGCCTCCAATTTTAAGGAAATTAAAGAATTGTCTCATTACCTGCCTAGCTATTACCTCTTTATGTTCATGAAGACCTGTTACACTATCTATGACAACATTGGTTGTATGTTTATCTTTGATCGCTAATGCCATTGTATCCATTAATATTCTAAGGGTTCTCTCTAAGCTCTATATTATCAGAGGCATCTATAACAATTGTAGCCATCACTGGCTTGTGTTAGAGTATATTGTTCAGCTAGAATACTCTTACCACTATCTGGTACACTGATTTGGGTTTATAATTGATAGATGAGGAATCTCCAAGAGGTTTCCTAGTGGTTTCTCCTTTCTCTCCTTATATTCTCCAGAACATCTCATCTAGTCTTGTACCAGTTGATACACCGAAAATCTTTGGCACTCTAGTTCACCTGATCCATAGTATCCCCCAACCATGGTTATCCCCTTCCACAACAATTTATATACTCAAAATTCCTGAAGAATCTAGTATTTAAGTTTTACGATCAATTGTTTTTAGTGTCCTAGATAAAACCTTGTATAGTTTTAGGAGTTCCTCCAACGCTATATGTTCTCTCTCTGTGTGAGCTATAGATAAGTCCCCTGCACCGAATACAACACTAGGTATCTCTTTATCAATTAGGTTAGCAGCATCAGTCCAAGCAAGCATAGGTGTATACTCAACTTTTAATCCTTCTAGTTCAAGGGATTTAGAGAGTATCCTTAATATTTCTTCTTTTTTTGATAACTCATATGGTTTGTCAAATACCTTGACCTCCCAATCTATGTTGTATCTCCTTAGTATCTCCTCTACTTTCCTCCATACATCTTCTAGGTTGTTTCCTGGGAAAACGGGTATATCGATTTCTACTAGGCATTCATCTGCAACTACTTGACAATCTATGCCACCTTGTATTCTACCAATGTTTATCCCAGCGTATCTGAAAGAAGATTGTCTAAATTGTAGGTGAGGTAGATTCTTTAATTCTTTATACATGGTGTAGAAGGTTTCTATGGCATTTACTCCTCTACCAGGTACTGCTCCATGGCTTTTCTCTCCTCTGATTCTCAATGATAACTCTATGCTACCAGATTGTGATACCGCTATGGTTAGATTTGTTGGTTCTAAAACTATTGCCCCCTCATATTTTTTAGCTGGTTTAAACAACTCTGAGCCTCTACCATCTTTTTCTTCATCTACGAAGAATACTAGGGTGCAATTACTCTCTGTATCACTAGCAGCTAGTAGTAGTGCTGCTATTTGACCCTTGGTATCTATTGCTCCTCTACCATAAACCTTATCATCAACCCATATGGGTTTATATGCATCATTGAAACCCCATTCTGGTACGGTATCAATATGAGTAGCTATGATATAATCTGTTTCTCCTCGTGTAGCTATGAGGTTTTCTCTTCCCTCATCTATGGTTTCTCTCCTAATATTGAATCCTACATCAGTTAGGTACCCTTCTATCCAATCACTGATCTCTTTCTCTTTACCTGTAGGACTAGGTATGGAGATTAGTTTTGTCAAGAGTTCTTTTAACTCTCTCCTTTTATCATTCTTATCCATATTCCCACTTGCCCAACTTTTTTAAACCCTTGTTTCTCATAGAATCTTATGGCTCTATTATTTTCTTCTCCAACCCATAATCCTATTACGGGATGTGTCTCACCTAGTTTATCTATCATTACTCTAAGTAATTGTTCTCCTATACCTTTCCCTTGATAATCTTTTTTGATTACAAATTCATGTAGCTCACTGATCTCACCATAGTTTTTATCCCACCAGTATCTAGCTCCTGCTGCGAAACCTATTATTGAATCTTCATCTATAGCTACTAGGAATGCATCAGGGTCACTTCTATACAACCACTTTAGGTAACTCTTGATATCTCCTCTATTTGTATAGGCATATCTCTCTAAGCCATGGTATCCATCTCTATATACGTTGATTAACTCTTCTAAACCTTGTTTGAAATCCTCTTCCATTAGTTCTATTACCTTAATCCTCCCTTTTAACCCCCTTTTTCTCTCCACTCTTGGCATCCCTCTTCCCTTCTTTTTACTAGGAGGGGGATTTGGTTGTTTCAAAGAAATTTTTTATTCCATCATTGAGGTATCAATTCTTAAACATATTTTTATTTTATCTCCACTTCGATATCTAGGTGTTCCATTATATAGTTTAGAAACCTGTGTATTCTATCTATCTCTACTTTGTTTTTGAATAACACTTTGATTAATGGTTTCCATCTCCTATGATACTTGTTTATACTTGTATATGCAGTTGTATCTCCCTCTGTTTTGATACTAAACCTTGCTTCAATATAATTCTTATCTTCAATGTACTCCATTATCTTCTTTGAATCATGTTGTCTCTCAGGGTGATAATATATTCTCTCTCCATCTAGTTTCATCTCCACTAGGTTCTTGAATCCAGATGCATGGAATCCTCTTATTAGTATATCTATCAATCTAGTTACTTCAACTTCTTCCTCCACTAAACCAATGCGTTTAATGATTCTACCTATTACACCTATCTCTCTTTTACTCTTCTTTAGTTTTATCTCTAAAACTAGTTTTTCTCTCAATGGTTTCCTACTTATCTCATCTTTCTTCTCCTTTTTAGTTGGGTATACAGAGTTAATCCATCTATTAACCTCTGTTGGTCCATAAACCCATGGTGGTTCAACTAGGTTATCATTCATTGTTTTTCTCTTCTCCTCAGACCTCTATTTCGATACACCTCTCTTGGTTTAAATCTTTCCTTTTTATTCCAATAAGTGGTTCTTCAACTCTAAATTCTATTTTTCAATCCTATTTTTTATCTCATAACGTATCCCTCTCCCTCCTGTTTTTCCCTTCAGGTTTTGGATGGAAGAAGTTTTTCTTAACTCTTCTTTTTTAATCTAAAATTGATGTGAAATACCCTCCTTCGGATACTAATCAATGTGCTTCTATGGGTTCAATAAACCATCTTTATGTAAACCATCGTTCATCTATTATCCAATGATTGCGTGAAGATTTAACAATTTGATTCAATTGTAGTGTTACATTTTTCATCAAAATCTTTTGGGATAATGTTTCAATGGTTTCTTTGAATGGATGAGGAGTATTCTCTATTCTAATTATCCACACTAGTTTCTCTCTATGAAACATTATGTTAGAGTACGTTAATTCTTTGATTAATCCCCTTATACTTTTCTCTCTGATTCTAATCTTATTTTTCTGTGTTCCTTCATTATCTATGTTTTTATCTTTATAGATTTTGTAAACCTTTGTTGTCTCGCCTCTTATCTCATCTTTTATAATCAGTTTATTCTTCTCAACCTTATAATTCACAGGCTGTCTCGTTGTTAGCTCCATAACTTTGATATCCTTTCCATTCAAGTTTAACTCATCTAAGTATATTGTTAGGTTATAGGTTTCGTAATCCTTGTTGAAGTTTCTAATTGTAAAGTAGTTGTTTCCAAATCTCTCTACTT
>CAZCPZ010000180.1:0-3843 GCA_964499875.1 uncultured Thermoplasmatales archaeon
AATGCCCGTATCCATCTTTATCCATGAAGTAGTCGTCACCACTCCATCTACCTGTTCGATAGTCATAGATTAGTTTAATCCTCTCTCTTTCAACATCCTTGCTTATCCAACCAAATACTTTGACGTTCTCATATAGTATAATCTCAACTTCTGAGTACTCTTTTTCCTCCTCCACATTAAACTGGTTTTTATACTCCATGAACATTGTATCCCATGTTTCAAAATAGTTTTCACTTGCAGCTCCAAGAGCCGCGATATCCTTGGTTGAGTACTCTATTCCCTCAGCTGAGACTACTGCATAAAACCTTGGTTTAACCCTCCAGCTTCTACTGAAAGGTTTGATGAGTTTCTCAAGTAAACCCCTATGGCGTATCCTATTAAGCTCTACAAACAATCCTTGTTTCTCAAGTGGGCTTATACGGTCATCGATAACTTTAACCTCTTCCACCCTAGTTTCCTCTACCTTGCGTTCACCAAATAATATCATTAAACCAGCTACTACTATTATAACTACAACTACTGAAGCTACTAACTTAATCTTAACACCTTTATTCATATTCTCCTCCCACATTTTTAAACTAAAACCATAATATAACATATTTTATAAAATTTTGGTAGAGTATTACTTATTCTACTAAACTCTCTAGGAAAAACCAGTTAGAGGTTTTTTCATAGCCTAGATTAAAAAGTGGGGAATACTTATCGAAGCTTCGATGGATTATAGATTTCAGGGTTACCTCTTTCAGCTACTCAAAAAATTAACTTGGGTTAAACGCTGAATCGGCGAATAGGTTATAGTGGACAAAATCTTCGCATGCTCTATTATACTCTCTTGGATTAATCTTTAGTAAGAGGTGCCATAATATAGAATTACTATAGTGCTCAGCAAAAATATTCTTTGCGTTTCTACAAGCTACTCCAACTGAGTTATTATTCCTCACTATCTCTTTAAACCATAGATGCATTAGATCATCATAGTAGTAACATGTTTCACCTTTCAATAATAAAGCTTCTATTGCATAGATGTTTGATAATGGTCCACTTGGGCACCTCGTGTTTACAAATATTGCGTTGACTCCTGCATGGAGTGTTGCCATAATATTTGTGCATCTAAGCGGTACTCCATCTGTTAACCCAGCGATGCATGCTGTTATCCCCATTGTACTAGGACCAAATTCCATGTCTTTAACGTTACATACTGCGTATTGACTCTGCTGTTTCTTTGGGTAGAATAGTTTTAAGAAAACTTTACTATAGAATATTGTTGCTATAGATGGTGGGAAGAAGTATTCATATCTATAGTATCGCCCATGTCCCTCATTCCATATAAGATTTGAATGCATCATGTCTCTAAACAACTTTTTGATATTCTCTATGTTGTGAAACCCATTTGTCATGGAATGAATTTTGTATCCATTTTCTTTGAACACATCCTTGGTTTGCATATACTTCATCCTTGAATCTACTATCATTCTTTCTTGTAATGCAAGTCCCATAACCATCGTCACTGATCTCCTCCACTCCTTGCCTTCTAAACCTTGGAATTCATCGACTATGTCATCATAAAACAATGTCCTAGCGATTAATGCACTAGCATCCTGTGCATCCCAACTCATTATCCTACCAACAGCTAACTCAAGTTGGCTCGATAGATTATAGCCATCTCCATCTATATCTGCTAACAAGTTATCACTTGGTTGCCTTAATCCCTCAAAAGAGTAATGCTGCCTTGGTGTTTCAGATGAATAGTAATACATTGGTAGCATATTGTTATCCGCTAATACTGCGAGATAAGGAGTCTCCTCTAGGTATTGATGGTATAGGTTTTCCTCTTTCATCATCTCAAGTATCTCATCTAAAACGTTGTCTGCATACAAGTTATCCTTACATGCTGCTTCTAATGCTGCTTCATTTAATGCAACATCAAACCTCCTATTTATATCCCCGGTTTTACCAGCGATATTCCTAGAGAAGTTACTATCAGCTATAACTAATCCTCTTCTACAAGATGCTAGATAAGGTGCTAAAGTAGATAGATAGGGTGCTTGTGGTCTAATATCTGTATCAATCTCCTCAGCGGTTACAACTAAACTCCAGTTTTTATCTTGTTTACCATATGATAGTAATCTAATATGGTATTCACCAGGATTATCATGGATATCTATCTCATAGTATCCCTCTCCATGATCATATGCATTAGTATCCGTGTAGAAGAGACTAGAGTTATCTGAGAGAGGATTTGTATCTATATTAACATGTTTTTGATCATAGAATAAGATATGGAATCCTTCACCTGTAGGTATTAGTTGTTCCTCATTTCTTGGTAGATTAAATGTTAAATGAAACCTTATTATTTGATTCCCATCTAGTACTGTATAGTTGAATAATCTATTCAATGGGTGACACTGCCCAAATGGTTTTGCTTCATCAAAACCAGATACATTTAGAATCACCTCCCTATTAATTACATGTATAGGTTTTGCATCCAATGGATTAGTCATTACTATATACTCTACTCTACCAAACACCTTTTTCATAACTCCTAGGAGGAATGATATTATCTCTTCTCTATCAACTAGTCTAGTATAGGATACATGAGCAGGTGCTTCTATTTTGCTTCCAATAAGTATCACCTGTCCACAGTTTAGTTTCTTAATCAACTCCTCATCTGGTGCTCCAACAACCACTGGGATATCAAGGTAACTAGCGATTGGTGTAGCCATTAAAGCTAACTCATAGCCTCTATCACTATTCTCAACAACTAGCATAGTTTCAGCTTTATCCCAAAACTCTTTTGCAATCTCTCTTGAGACTACTTCAACATCTCCATCTGGCATAAAATAGATATCTTCATCTCCAAATATCTCAAGGAATCTATTAACGGGTTTAGAAGGATTTTCTTCATCTATAACTAGCAGTGGAGCTATGTGTTGTTTATTATTATCCTCATAATACACAGCTAGAGGTGTCGCTATGAGGGGATAAAACCTACTAGCTGTATCTGGTTCCTCTCCCCTATCATAATATAGTCTACCATATGGTACCACCACTGTTTTCTCATTAATCCTCCTCATCGATTCAACGTTTTCTACATCGAGTATCCCCTGTGACACAATTGATGGAATCAAAACCGTGTTTAAACAAAACAGTAGAGCTATCACTATAATCAATAATGTCCTTCTATATGATACTCTATCGCCCATAGCCTACTCCCCAGCTTATATAATCAAATCTAATTTTAAATATTTGTCTATAATAAAAATTGAAAAAGGAATTTATATCATAAAAAAATTGTTTTTGTAGGATATACTCTCATGTGGATACCTCGGATTGCCTAATATTGTCCGGTCTTTCATTATGTTCCGGTAGGAAGAGATTTATACATCTAACCTCTCTAACTCTCTACAGGACAAACACTTATCCATAGCGATTTTGAGGAACGAACTAAGAAGCAATCCTCATAAATAGAGAGATTTCTATACTAATGTAACACTATTTATATAAGTTCAAAATTTCGAACTTAACTAATTTGCATAATACTTATATACTTATATTTACATTGCCTTTTTATGCAAACTACTAAAAACTTAGTTTTTCCTAGTTGGTTGGAGAAAAGATATTCCTTATTGCTAGATAGATTTGGCGATAAGGAGTTCAATAGAGAGGAGGCTATGGAAGTTTTAAAGAAATTTAAGGATACTGAGGATACTGTTGCTGTGATTCTTTCTGAGCTGAGAAAGCTCGGGCTTGTTAAGACTAGATTGGATGTTACAGATAATAGAAGGAGATGGTATAAATTGGAGAAGTTGAAGGATAGTTGGGATAAATTGTTTGATTCTAGTG
>CAZCPZ010000181.1:0-3819 GCA_964499875.1 uncultured Thermoplasmatales archaeon
TTTTAACTTGGTTAACAACTTCTAACATTATCCTTTATAGATGTGTTGGACTCTCAATGAATATACATCTATTATCAACGGTATTAAGACCAGATGCTCTAGATATACAATCAATGAATCTTATATTGCTAATGGATAATAATTCTTTTCTCTCCTCTACAATTCTCTCAAAAGGATTTGAAATATTCACGTATACCCAAACATCCATTGATTTACTTTTCATATAACTGCTGATGGCATCCAATATATCATTGTAGTTACTACCTGGTGATATGATTCCGACTGATTTTTCAGTAGCTGCTAAGGCAATTCTCTCTCTAAGCCCCTCCACAAGTGAGGTATTAGATATGCTTCTTGTTTCCATATCATTTTTCACCCACTAGATTTCAATAGAGGAGTTAACTCGACACCATACTCTGATGATAATATAACAGCAACCTTTGTTCTACTGTGTATAGTTCCTCTCATCTTTATAATCTGAAGAGTTCTAATTAAATCTCCTCTCCTATCTATATCACCCATATATATGATACCATCTGCTATAAACTCCTCTATACCATACTGAGAATACTTGACCTCCCTTGGTGGGACCTCAGATGTTAGTATAGTTGTACATTTCATAGCTGCTAGAGATGAACCAAGTTTAAAAATAAAATCTCTAATTAACTCCCTGGATTGTAACCTATAACATAATGCTGTTATAGAGTCTATCACCAATCTTCTAACCTCTAGTTCATCTGCTATATCCTTTAATACATCCAATAAAGCAGTTGCATCCTCCTGAGAATACCTCTCTGCATCTAATCCTAGTCTATCACTTATAATCCTTAAATCAATTATATTTACCATACCCTTCTCTATCAACTTCTTATCATAAAACTTGAATTTCTCCATATTCTTTGTTAACTTGAAGAGTGGTTCAGTAATGGTGAAGAAAACCCCTTTGTCTCCCATTCTAGCTCCATTCATGAGGAATTGCATACTAAGGGTTGTTTTACCTGTACCACTGCTACCGACCAATAAAACAGTGTTACCAGTGGGTATTCCTCCGCCGAGATAATCATCTAACTCTTTCACACCTGTCTTACAAAAATCATTTCCAGGAGACAATGTAACCGGTCCTCTACTACTATTTATCTCTCCCATCCCATCATCTCAGATCATAGTGAAACAACTACCTAGTTATAAAATTTGAGGTCTTAACCAAAATTGTATATGTAAATTTCTATAAAATCATATGTGAGTATCTCTCAAGCGGATGACAAAACTAATATAGTATATGGTATATTTAATTTATGAGTCAATAAAAAATTCCTGGGGGCAAAGTTGAATGGAAAGGAGAATGAAATGTATAGGAGGAGTTCTTCTTATTACAATACTCCTATGTCTACAGGCGGGTGCATTCATACCCAGCGAGAAGAAAAATAAGACCATCTTTGATTTCCCTGGAGTTATACAGATTGAAAAAGAGGTACGTAAAGTTACAGGATTACGGGGAGCATTGACAGTAGGAAACATACAGATATCCTGGAGTGATACAGATGATGTTCACCCACAGATAACTAGGGATGGTAACGGAAATATAATAGTGGCTTTCACAGAGGAAGTAGATGTAATGGACAGCAGATTAGCATGGGCTTACTCGCAAGACGGTGGACAGACATGGGATGGATTCGAATTCACAGAACCTGCTCTTGATGCATATAATGATATTGCCTGGGTAGACGGGCCATACTACACAGGATTATGGGGTGTGTGGTGTGACCTAGAAGAGAACCTAATGGGATTCTATATCATACCAGATTTCCTAGATCTTGATACGTGGTTATTCTATAACTGGGTGTCAGAGGCTCCAGAGTTAGAGTTCTCTTGCATATCAGATAACAGCTGGTTACACGGTCAGTATTATGACATGGAGGGTCCAGTCGCCTTCTACATATCACTTCTAGATTATGCTGGATACTACGTACCAGCCTGTCCAGAACAGATGATTCATGGATTAGATGAAACAGGAGAAGTTGTTGGTGGTGAAAGCACTTTCGATGGACAAACAAGGTTGATCACTGCTCCAGCTAGTGATGCAGATATGTCCAACGAGTTTATGAAAACCCATTACACGTGGCATTGCTATAATGAAGAAGAAGGTAAGGACTATATAGTTTGGAAGAAAATCATACCAGTGGAGGGTGATACAGACTCAACAGACATAGAATACACACCTTATCAACAGTATATAGATGAAGGAATACATCCGGCTATTGCACATAATGGAGACAATGTGGTTATAGTGTATACAAATAGTGGCACAGTTAAATGTGCTTATAGTAGTGATGACGGAGCAACTTGGGAGATAACAACTATTGGAGCTGGTGATTACCCCGATGTATGCTATGCTGGAGGTGAATTCAGATGCGTATATGTACACAATGGAAATCTTTATCTAGTAACTTCCAACAATGGTGGAGCAACATGGAGCGAACCTATCCAAGTGAATGACGTTGACGGTACTGTTTGCGAAGAGGAAAACACTTGTGATATTCATCCAGCTGGTATAGTATGGACTGATTTAAGAGATGGTGATAAGAATATCTATTATGCGGCAGGAGCAGCTGCTCCACTTATAACTATAGAAAGCGTCTCTGGTGGATTCGGTGTGTCTGCTGTAATTAAGAATGTTGGAACAGCTGATGCAACAAACGTTGAATGGAGCATCAACATACAAGGTAACCTCGTCTTCCTAGGCAGTAAATCAGGAACAATAAGTAGTATACCAGCTGGTGGATCGGTAACTATCAAGAGTGGTTTAGTCCTAGGATTCGGTCCTGCAACTGTTACCATTGAGGCAGACGGAGCAAGAGTTGAGGAAAACTGTAAAGTTCTACTCTTCTTTGTAACAGGTTTATAAAGGGGAGACTGCCCTAGTTTCCTCTACCTGTATTTTTCTTTCTATATCCAGAAGTGGCTGAGAATATGTTTTCTTTTATTTCCTAGAAATCTGATTCTTCTAACTCTATATGCTAAACTCAAGAACTATCCTTTGAATAGCAAAAACTAGGTCAATTGCTTGTTTACATAATGATGCAGGGGATGGGATTCGAACCCATGAACCTCTACAGGACAAGGCCCTGAACCTTGCGCCGTTGACCAGGCTTGGCTACCCCTGCCTCAGGGTTCTACTACTATTGAAACATATATTTTAAATATTTCTTCAAATATAGTGGTCTTCAAGGTGGCCCGGGTGGTGTAGCCTGGTAACATATGGGACTGTGGATCCCCTGTGCCGGGTTCAAATCCCGGCCCGGGCCTATGAATTCTTATTGCCTTTAGAGGATCAAAATGTTATAGTTAATCTTTAAAATAGTAAAAAGAGAAGAATTAGAAGAAGAGAATTAGCTAGTTTTAACCTCAGTAGTACTGTTTTTTATTCTTGAAGTATTCCTCCATTTCTCTAACAACCTCTTTATGCCTCTCCTCAATCATTTTCTTTTTCTCATACTCATCCATTTACTCCTTCACCATCCTTTTCTCTAGGAAAAAATAATTGTTGATAACTCATATTTTAAAGAAACCTGTTAGAATATCACTTTGTTTTAAACTTCAAAATAATACTTTTAACAAACACATCGAGGGTTTTAAATAACCCTGTATCTAATCTTTTATACTGAAGATTTCTCCTCCCAGTTTTTTTGTAACCCTCCTGTTTCTCTTTCACCTAATCACTTTACTCCCCTGTAAGAATTTTTGGTTATTGGTATAATATCAATATACCTCGTCTATCTTCATTACTTGTCCAGACTCCATCTTGGTTTATATCATAGT
>CAZCPZ010000182.1:0-3818 GCA_964499875.1 uncultured Thermoplasmatales archaeon
CCTCCTAAAACTGTTTTTTAACCATTGGTATCCACATATTCATCTAAAACGTTTCTATCACCTTTGTTTTTCTCAGTTAACTATAGGGGTTGTCTCCCAGTTTCATCTCTCTTTGGGGAACATTATTTAATAGGATTAATGGATTATGGAATCGTGATGTAAACATGGAGGAGACTTCTGTGAAAATGGGTGAAACCCCTATACTTATAAGGAAAGGTGAGGAAGGTAGAGTAGTGAGTAGACCGGGGCGTCTATATAGGCTACTAGTTGAATCCAAAGGGATGAAGGTTACTATAGCTGAGTTAGAACCTGGTTCTGAATCTAGGTGGTTTCAACATGATGGAGAAGAAGTGCATATAGTGTTGGAAGGTGAGTTAGAGTATACTGTTGGAGAGGAAGTATATAACCTTAGGGAGGGGGATATACTCTGGCATAAATCTACTTCTAAACATAAAGCTAGGAATACTGGTGATAAAAAAGTTGTCTACATAACCATTGGTACACCACCAACATTCAAAGAAAGTATGATGTAGAGTATCCCGATTATAGTTTTTATAGAAAGGTGTAAACCTAGGATGAGAAAACAGGCAGTGGTGGATGGATTACTTGAACTTATAAGACGAGCAGAAATCTTTCTACCTCAGGATGTAGTAGAGGCTTTAGAGGAAGCAGCGAGTAGAGAAGAAGGTGTTGCAAAAACTCAGCTTGAAACTATACTTGAGAATATCAAGGTTGCTAGAGAAACCAGTCGGCCAATCTGTCAGGATACAGGTGTTCAAACGTTTTTCGTGGAAGCTGGTGTGGATTTTCCCTATCTATTAGAAGTTAGAGAATGGTTAAATGATGCTGTTAAACAAGCCACTAATAAGATACCTATTCGACCCAATAGTGTGGATCCCATCAGTGGTGAGAACCTAGGGTTCAATATACCTGTTATAAACTGGGAGTTAACGAAGGGTGATAACCTATTGGTTACTGTTCTACCTAAGGGTGCTGGCAGTGAGAATATGAGTACTCTTAAGATGCTTCAACCCAATGATGGATTAGAAGGTGTTAAAAAAGCTGTTGTTGAAACCATAATAAGAGCAGGTGGTAATCCTTGTCCTCCAACAATCATAGGTGTAGGCATAGGTGGTACCGCTGATCTAGCGATGTATCTCGGTAAAAAGGCTTTACTTAGACGAGTAGGTAGTAGACACCCTGATTCAAAGATTTCTTCTATAGAGAGGGAATTAATCACTACTATAAATGAGAGTGGTATTGGGCCAATGGGTTTAGGTGGTAGAACCACCGTGTTAGATGTACATATAGAGTTTGCTCCTCGTCATCCTGCTAGTTTACCAGTTGGTATAGTTATACAATGCTGGGCTCATAGGAGAGCCACTATGAGGATATATCCTGATCTGAGATGGGAGTTCCTATGAGTAAAATATACTATGTTTCTCTTCCAATCAAGGATACCAGAAAGTTTCATGTTGGTGATACTATATTCTTATCCGGTAGAGTGTTTACTGCTAGGGATAAAGCCCATAGGAAACTACTTAACCTTAAGGAGTTACCCTTTAATGCAAAGGGTATGGCTCTCTTCCATTGTGGACCACTTATGAAGAAGAATAAAAATGGTTGGAAGGTAGTGTCAGCTGGACCAACAACTAGTAGCAGGATGGAACCGTTTGAAGCAGAGTTAATCAAGAAACTTGGTTTAAGAGTTATAATCGGTAAAGGTGGGATGGGAGAGAAAACAAGAAACACTTTAAGAGAACATGGTTGTCTTTATCTAGCATACCCTGGTGGAGCAGGTGCCCTTGCAGCAGATAGAGTAACAAAGGTTGATGCTGTATACTGGTTAGAGGAACTAGGTATACCAGAAGCAGTATGGGTTTTCACTGTCAAGGATTTTGGTCCACTAGTTGTAGCAATGGATTCACATGGAGAAACACTTTATCAGTAAAAAATGAAAAGAGTAAACCCCTATATTCTTTTAACTTAGGAGAAAATATTTTAACATACAATATTGTTGCATGTCCTCATGGTTGTGAAAGATAAAGATTATGCAATTAAGGATCCTAAGTTAGCTGATGAGGGTAGAAACCTCATCCACTGGGCTGAGGATCACATGCCTGTTCTCATGAAGATAAGGAAGAGATTTAAAGAGGAGAAACCTCTTGAAGATGTGACTATTTGTTGTTGTTTACATGTTACAAAAGAGACAGCTGTATTAGTGGAGACTCTTAAAGCTGGTGGAGCCAATGTTGCTCTATGTGGTTCTAATCCATTGAGTACTAATGATGCTGTAGCTGCTGCTCTCACCTCTAATGGTATTCATGTTTATGCTTGGAGGGAGTTAAGTAACGAGGAGTATTATTGGTGTGTAGATAGAGCCTTAGATTATCAACCACGTTTAACAATGGATGATGGAGGAGACCTAATAACAAGGTTGCATACCACGAGGAGGGAACTTCTTAGTAATGTTGTTGGTGGAACTGAGGAGACAACCACTGGTGTTAATAGGCAGAAGGTGATGGCTGAGAAAGGAGAGCTTAGATATCCTATTATTGCGGTGAATAATGCTATGACTAAACACTTTTTTGATAACCGTTATGGTACAGGTCAATCCACTATTGATGGTATACTGAGAGCTACCTCTATTCTCATAGCTGGTAAAACCTTTGTTGTCTCTGGTTACGGGTGGTGTGGTAAAGGAGTAGCTATGCGAGCAAGAGGTATGGGAGCAAGAGTAGTTGTTACAGAGGTTAACCCTGTTAGGGCACTGGAAGCAGTTATGGATGGATTCCAAGTTATGCCTATTAAAGAGGCTGCTAGAATCGGTGATATATTCGTAACTGTTACAGGTAATAAACATGTTATAGATGGAGAGACAATTGATCTATTAAAAGATGGAGCTATACTAGCTAATAGTGGACATTTTGATAATGAGATAGATGTTAATTATCTAAATGAGAACTCAAAGGATTGGATAGAGATTAGACCAAATGTTAGAGAATACCATATGAAGGATAACAGGAGAATCTATCTTCTAGCAGAGGGTAGACTGGTTAACCTTGCTGCTGCAGAGGGACACCCTAGTGAGGTTATGGATATGAGTTTCGCTAACCAAGCATTAACTGCAGAATGGCTTAACATGGAGGAGAATCACTCTAAACTAGAGAACAAGGTTTACCCTGTACCAGAGGAGATAGATGAAGAAATCGCGAAACTAAAACTTGAAACCATGAATATAAAGATTGATGAACTCACAGAGGAACAAAGAAGATACATGAGTGATTGGAGAGAAGGAACATAGTGAAGAAAGTGGGACCTAAAAAACTTCCTAGATTCAATGGAACACTGTCAATTTTTCCCTCCAACATATGTTACAGATAGATGGCTATGTCACTGTCCAAGTTTTGATACTCTCTAGTGAGCTATGATCTAGAGCGGGATCTTTTCCAGAAGTGTTTCACTTTAGCTTTAGAGGAGGGTATATCATTACTCTAGAGGGTTTCTTTCTCTAAATGTTTGATGTTTATACCTTAAACTAGTCTTTGTAAAGCCCAGTGACACCATGGACCTTTATCTACTAGAATCAAAGGTTTACTATCGCAGTATTCCAAAACTCCTCGGAGGAGATAAAGTGCATCCAAGGATGTTCTGGTTGATGGAGACATGTACCGCCAGAAACTATGATTATCTACACCTGTTGGCATCTCAAATATAAACCCCGCTGGTTCTCTAGTTTAATCATTGTGTTTTATCTTCTACTGTTATAATCCTACGATTCCTCCTATCTTGAACAAATAGTTCAACGCTATTGCATA
>CAZCPZ010000183.1:0-3796 GCA_964499875.1 uncultured Thermoplasmatales archaeon
TTATTTTACCTGTAAGTGGAACTTTATTCTCAAGTCTACCATTCACATATATCTTGATATATTTACCATCATATACTCCTGCAACTTGATACCACTTATCCTTCTCTGGTTTCGTTGTACTCCAAACGTATTTACGGGCTTTCTCTGTTTTCACTGCGAATTCAAATTTATCGTTACCATAAGAATGCTGTATCTGCCATTCATTGTCTCCATTCTTACTAATTATATTCGCCCAGTGTTGCCCTATAGAAGGTTCAATATCCCATTTCACCCATGCTATAACCGTAAGTTCACCAGATGGATTCAAATCATTGTTACTAACCTTTATATAATCGTTTTTTCCATCAAAACTTAGTGCACCACCGTTTATACCATTAGTCCATGTTGCACCATATATTTTTCCATTATTATTACCGATGCTATCATATACTATATCACCACTGTTTTCATTTAGATGCCATTCTGCTATGATACTAGGTTTATTCTGCATGTAATGTTGTTTTATTTCTTCTGGTGTTAAAGCATAGTTGTATATTTTTATTTCATCTATGATTCCTTTGAATTGTCCTCCTGCAGGATCCCATGATGCTCTCCCTATTACTAGGTTTCCTGTGTCATGGGTTATTTTTGGTGCGTTTGTTGTTCCTTTTAGTTCCCCATTGATGTATATGTAGGTTTTTGTTCCATCCCATACTCCTACAAGGTGGTACCATTGATCTGTTTCGATGGGGTCTCTGCTTTCTGCTGGGTACCATGTGTTTGGTGTAGCTATCATGAAAACTGGTTTACTAGTTTTTTTATCTATGAATAGTGCATATCCTTTCCAGTTTCCACCGTATTTAGATACTATGATGGGTCCCCAGCTCTCTGCTGTTAAGCTAGTGGGTTTAATCCATGCTTCTATGCTTATAGCATTTGTTGACCTTAGACTCGATGAGTCAGGTACACTTACATAATCATCTTTTCCATCAAAACTTAGGGCACTACCATTTATACCAGTAGCCCAACTAGCACCATATATTTTACCATTGTTGTCACTTATGCTATCATGTAGAATGCTTCCTCCTCCCTCATTGAAACTCCAGTAAGCGATGGCCTTCTTTGAGTTCACAGTGTTCTCATAGTGTTCCTCTACTTCAGTAGGTGAGAGAATCCTGCTATAGATTACTACTTCATCTAGGTATCCTATGAAGTCTTGAGAACTATCGAATCCTCCTCCTATTCTATCTTGTTCTCTTGCTATTACTAGTGATCCTCTAGGTGTGATTTTTGTTCCCTTTGCTAACGTCCCAGTATATACGTTTTTTCCATCTTTGTACAATATTGTTTTTCCATCTTTGCTATTCCATGTTACTACTATGTGGTGCCACTTCCCATCAGTGAGCGATATACCTGTTTTCATGTAATGTCGTCCTCTATAAATCGTTAGGGAGTTGTAGTTGTATATCAAGAAATCATTATCGCTGCTGGTGGATGCATATGATATCGGTGTCCCCTTCTTTGTTTTATCACTACTCTTCATCCAGAATTCTACGGTTACTTCTTCACTAGGGAAATTCTTGATTGGATTAACAATAACATAGCTGTTTCCATTAAATTGTAGGGCACTTCCATTTACACCCATTGCCCAGTTGGCATTATAGATCTTACCATCATTACCATCTGCAGAATCAGATACAGTAGTACCAACTCCTTCATCTAGATGCCATTGAGCAACAATATATTGACTTAGTGTGGGTTTAGACTCATTGTACCTCTCCTTGACTTCCTCTGGTGTAAGAGCTCTATCATATAGATGGATTTCATCAATCAATCCGTTGAGGTAATAGGGTCCAAAAGAAGTAGATTTACCAATGGTTACCTGGTAGGAGTGAGTAAGTGGATCAGGCCACCCTGTGAATGTTTGATCTAACTCACCGTTAATATAGGTTCTAAGGGTACCATTAGAGTATGTTACTACATAGTGAACCCATTGATTAGATGGTATATTATGTGCATAAACATACTTGAATCTCCCTCCATTATTCCTGTTATGAACTATTGTTATCCCCTGGTTTCCACCATAAATCTCTATGTCGCTCGCTGAATTTGTCTGTTTAAAGAAAATGGGATCGTAGTTTCTCTTACCAGGGTTAGGTAGTTTTAACCATGCTTCGAAGGTATAACTTGTTAGATCCTTGAAGCTATCTTTATCTCCACACTCAACATAATCATTTTTTCCATCGAAACTCAAAGCTGTACCACTTACACCAGAGACCCATTGTGCTCCATATATTGTAGCATCATTCCCGTTGATATCATCATGTGCTATATTACCGGTTCCTTCATCTAGATGCCATTCTGCTAAAATCATTGGTTTCGATGCTTTGTAATGTTCCTCTACCTCAGATGGAGAGAGTATTCTATCATAGACAGCGATTTCATCTAGGTGTCCTATGAAGTCTTGAGAACTATCAAATCCTCCTCCGATTCTATCCTGCTCCTCTCCTATAACAAGTGTCCCTCCTCTCGTTATCCTTGTTCCTCTAGCCAGTACACCATTATATACCTCTTCTCCATCTTTATATAAAACTATTTTTCCATCCTCACTATTCCATGTGACTGCTATATGATGCCATCTACCATCTGTTAGAGAGACGTGTGTTCTAACATAGTGTCCACCTCTATAAATCATTAGGGAGTTATAGTTATAGATTAGGAAGTCATTATCACTATTTCCAGAAGCATAGGAGAACGGTGTTCCTTTGTTCGTTTTATCACTGCTTTTCATCCAAAACTCTACGGAGATTTTATCCTCTGGGAAGTCACTGTAGGAATCTATCATTATATGATCTCCACCATCAAAGTCTAAGGCTTTCCCTTTAACTCCTCTAACCCATTTGCCACCCATTATCTTTCCATCATTACCATCTATGCTATCATGTGCGGTGTCTCCAACACCTTCATCTAGATGCCACTGTGAAATAGCTAATGTTGAAGTGTATCTACATCTAGCCTCTGCAGTTATCCTCTTATCCTCTATGCTATCACCGTATACTCCTATACTGTAGAATTCATAGTATCCTGTTCCATTGGGGAAGTCGAAGATCCATTGCCATGGGTAACTTGTATCTTCTTGGTATCTAATCCAACTACTGGATTTACTTTCTTCTTCCCCAATATTTGTTGTTATCTCTACATCAGCATATTTTCTAACTAGAATCCAATCGAATCTCCATGATGCTCTCTCCCATACCATCAACATTATCCTCTTCCATTCTACACCTTGATAGGTGCGATCAACTCTTTGGTGATCCACTATGATTTCTCCATCAAGAGTTGGTTTGAAATGATAAAGATTTCCTCCATCATATATTCCTCCAATGTAGTAATATCTTCCATTTTGAGCTGAGAAGAAACCATTATATGCTCCATGATCCCCATTTATTTGAAATCCATTCCTCCAGGTTCTCAGTGAATGTGCGTGTCCATTCCAACCCCAGTATCCAAAATCGTAGCCATCACTAAAACCATGGCGGTTACCTACATTCACATTGTTTGTCGCAGATAAGAGGAAACCAACCCATTCATTCCAATCATCTGCAATAACTCTACCCTGTATAACACATTGATTTGGGAGATCCAGTTGTTTCTTTGTTCTAATAGTGGTTCCTCCTCTATAACCAGTGAGTTTAAGATACCCATCTTCTATGGAGACATGAGATTGATCTCCCTTTACGATCTCCCATTCCTCAAAGTTGTTGAAGTCTTCGAAGAATTCGAAGGTGTTTTTTCCGTTGCTTTCGCTTGTTGCTTG
>CAZCPZ010000184.1:0-3786 GCA_964499875.1 uncultured Thermoplasmatales archaeon
ATAGAGGAGATACGTAGAATTATACTTAGAAACATATGAACACCGGAGGCTAAGGAACGACTCAGTAACATTAGAATGGCTCGACCCATGATTGCAGAGCAAATAGAGAATCAACTAATAATATTAGCTCAGAGTGGTAGACTAAAAAGTAAAATAACTGATGAACAACTCCGGATGCTTCTAGAGAAGATCCTCCCTAAGAAAAGAGATATCAAGATAAGGAGACGATGAAGATGTCCTCTAATAAACCTCTTGGGAGAAAACTAAGGTTATACAAGGCTTTGAAGAGTAACCGTAGAGTACCTGCTTGGATCATGATTAGAACAAACCGTAGATTCCTAAGGCATCCAAAGGTTAGAAACTGGCGTAGAAATAAACTTAAGAAGAGTTAAATTTAGAGGTGAGATAAAACCATGCCGGAGATAGAGAGGATCTATGTTATACCATTGAAGAAGATGGGTGGATACAAAGCTTCTCGAGCAGCACCAACTGCTATGAAACGAGTGAAACAATTCCTCAGTAGACATATGAAGACATCTATAGAGAATATATGGATTGACGATTCTCTTAATAAGGAGTTATGGAGACGTGGTAAATATAAGATGCCTAATAAGATTAGAGTGAGAGCAGTTAAATTCGAAGATGGAGTAGTTGAAGCGTACTTACCAGAGATAGAATTTAAGAAATCTAAGAGAGAACTACTTTTAGAGGAGAAGGAGAAGAAGAAACCTATACTAGTTAAAGAGGAGGAAGTTGAAGAAGAGGAGGAAGCAAAAGGAGTTGAAGAGGAATACGAGATTGTACCTGGACCAGAAGGAGAAGTTAAGATAAAGAAGAAGAAACATAAGGAGAAACCAGAGGAGGAAGAAGTAGAGGAGGAGGTGACTGAGGAAGAAACTGGAGAGGAAACTGGGGAGGAGGAAACCGAGGAGAAAGTAGTAGAGGAACCTGAGGAGGAAGCTGCTGAGGATAAACCTGAGACAGAGAAGAAGAGAGAGTAAATCCTTCTTCTTGTTTCTAAGTCAATTATTTCATCACTTCCTCCTTTTTCCAGGTTCTAAAAGATAAAAAGAAGGTGAAGGGGTGTCGGGCTGATAGTCTAAGTTGTTCCCTCTTTTTCCTCGATATCCATCATAGACAGGTGGCACACCTGACGGTTCTCAGGATATTCCCCACACGTTCCCAAGAGGGATCACCCACTCAAGTAAACAAATTTATCCCATGAACACCCCAACGCTATTAATTATTGGTATTCTCAGATAAAAAGTTTACTCTACAATTCTATCCATTGTTTTTTTATTAATCCAGGAATGTTTCCTCTAAAACCTCTCTTCTCATTTATCCCTCTTAACCGGGAGTGTAAAATAGAAGGTTGAACCCTTCCCTTTACCTGGGCTCTCAGCCCATATTCTACCACCGTGTTTCTCCACTATACGCTTAGCTATACTAAGCCCTAGTCCACTGGAATCTAGGTTATGTCTAGATGAATCTGCTTTATAGAATTCATCGAATATCCTCTTTATTTGTTCTTCTGTCATACCTATACCAGTGTCTTTTATAGAGATCTTAACTTCATCTCCTCCTCGTTCACCTTTAATTATAATCTTTCCTCCATCGGGAGTATACTTAACAGCGTTACTAAGTAGGTTTTCAAATAACTCTTCTAGGTATAGTTTGTCAGCATCTACTACTATATTATCATCTAAAAGATTCTCAACTTCTATGTTGTGTTCCTTGAACAATGTTTTATTTCTCTCTAAAACCCTGTTTAATTCCTCTAATAAATCAACTTTTTCTAGTTGAATCTTTGTTGATGGAGTGTTTAACCTAGCTAATCGAAGAGTTTTTAAAATAAGATCCTTCATATAGTTTGCACTCTGTATCACTGTATCCAATAGCTCCCTAGTTTTTTTATCCTTCACACGTTCTCTTATAATAGGGAGTAGTGTTACTAGTGGTGTAAGAGGAGTTTTGAGACCATGTCCAAGTTGATGTATAAACTCGTCTTTCTGTTTCAGTAGTTTCTCTATCTCTCTCTGGTTCTCTCCTTGACTTTCTCCTCTAGAGTCCTATTTAGTATTCTAAGTTTCCTCTCCTGCTCCCTTGCATACTCTTCTGCTTTCTTGATATCTGTTACATCATGTATAACCACTAGTTTACCTAGTATATTCTTAGAAGCATCCATTATTAACATAAGCTTAGCATCATAATACTTCTTGGAGTCCGCTCTATCTACTATAAACATTTTTTAGAGAAATCTTTATTCAGTTTAGATAACTCAGCTACATCAGGATATCTACTGAAGACTTCTTCAGCTTTTAAACCCATGATTTCTCTCTTACCTAAACCTAGTATTTTCTCCATAGATGGGTTAACATCCATGATTTTTCCTTCATCATCTAGTACAGCTATAGCATCATCCATCTTCTCGATGATCTCCTCTCTAGCTATTGGTAGTATCTCAATCAACCTATACCTGTATACCGCTAGTAGGAAGAAGATCATTGAGATGGAGAAATAGAGTGGTGAAACATCAATAGCTGTAACACCAGTGACATAGGTGATGTTTCCAATCCATGGTATAATCGTTGCTATGATAGGCATTATAGAGCGTTTCCTGTAGATGGATGGTAGTAGGATAGCATCCACTATTATCAGTATACTCCCTATGGTGAATAAGATGTATGAGTAGAGGGCGTGTATCCAAAACCATGATCCATAAACCGGTTTAAGAACACTATGAGTACCAATATAGGAGAAGTTTATCTCTCCATATCAACCCATGGTACTCATTTGTAGATACCAGTATAACTGTTATCAACGGTATAATCATTAACAAGTAAAATAGTTTAGTATCCACTATCCTAGAGAATCTATTAGTATAAGCTGCAGAGAAGGAAAACCAAGCTACTGGTATAGTTACAATACCTAGGTATTCTATTTTGGATACTAATATTACTAGTTCCTCATTTGATAATAGTATTTCAAAGAAGTAACCTATGGACCATATAAATGCAGCTAATAGTAGTAATAGGAAGTATTTCGCGCACTTCTCTGCTCTATACCTCCAAGTTATATGGAATAATATGAAACATGTGAAGATACCTAGTAGTAGAGAAGTTGTTACTATAAAACCCTCTAGTAACATTCAACTCACTTCTAGGTAGGCACCCCTTTTTCTAGGAACCATGGAATAGTTTCATTGATATTAAAAATTTCTAAACCATCAAAAAATGATTCTATTTTATAAAAAGAGTGGAGGAGAGAGGGGATTGTAATACAATTTTCTCTCCTTTCCCTTATTATTTAACAATTCTTTTCTTCCTCCACATGTAGAGTGAGACTAGTAGCATCAATGCTAGTGTGAATTCAAACCCTGGTGTACTACTCTCATTCTCTTTCACCATTGTTGATTCCATATTGGATGGGTTACTCTCTGAATCTAAGGGGTCCGTGTTATATACCAGTAGTTCTTCACCGTCACTCCATCCATCTCCATCTGTATCATTAACTGCGAATAATGTGTGATTAACTATGAACTCATAACCCTCTATATTCCCATTCTCAATCTCTATATGTGGTGGATTATACCCTGGTACAATCTCGTATACCTCTTTGTAATCCGATAGATTATCATGATCATAATCTGTTTGATAACCATCTAATATTCCATCTCCATCTTGATCCCCATTTAGGGGGTTGCTTCCAACTGGATACCAACTCCAACTATTGTTAGAATAGATATTGATCTCTACTCCATCATATATCCCATCTTGATCAGCATCT
>CAZCPZ010000185.1:0-3760 GCA_964499875.1 uncultured Thermoplasmatales archaeon
AACTAAGTTTTGAGTAAGGAATCTATTTACTATGCTCCTTTAGCTTCCTAAGGTAATCCTCTGCATCCTCCTTCACCCAATCAGATACCTTGTATTTAACTAGTGTACCATCAGGTTTTATTGTAATAACTTCCTCTATACCTGCATTGATAATAGCTCTCTTACACCTATCACATGGTTTACCTTCTTCAACTACACTCCCATCTGGTTTCTGACCATATAGGTATAGTACTCCACCTAGTACACTTGAACCATGCCTAGCAGCGTTAAGTAAAGCATTCTCCTCTGCATGAACAGCTGGACAGTAATCATAACCGGTATAGGATGGTAGATTCAATAGGTCTTTAAGGCAACCTACTTCGTTACAGTTCACTGAACCTCTCGCTGGTCCATTATAACCAGTTGAAACTATTACATCACCTTTAACTATTATAGCTCCAAACTGTCGTCTTATGCAAGGTGACCTCTGAGAAACAGCTTTCGCTATATTTAGATAGTATCTATCTTTATCAGGTCTAAGGTTTTTTACTCCTTCTAAAACAGAGTTTTTACTTAGCATTTCAATTCTCTATGGAAATATGGTTTTTGAGTCTTTTCATTTTTCAATCATGGAGGAACAAAAAGGGGTGGTTTGTATTTAATAGAGAGTGGGAAGAAAAGAGGATTTAGATAATTAATATGGGTCCGATGCAGGTTCCACTCACTGTCTTTGATACTCCATCCACGTTAATATTGACGGAGATGTATCCTAATCCAAGTATAAACCTGGATTTAACATAGGTTTCTTCACCTGGTTGTATAGTATCTATGATCCCTTCTGAATGCGAGTTAAGGAAAACCATTCCAATGACATTGATACTCCATGGTATATCCTCTGCAGAGGCATCACCAGTGTTTCTTATATTAACTGTTATCCTACCGAAGCCACCTTTAACCTCTGTTATCTCGATAGTTGGAGTAGCCATGTGAATATTGAAGGGTTGAGACCAATTACTCTCGACACCCCAATCATCCTTAACCTTAGCTTTTATAGTATAGTCTCCACCCTCTAACCATGTATGCGAGATAATTGCTGTTTCACCAGATTCGTAGGGTCCAATCCATTCCGTAGTTGTTCCATCACCCCAATCGATATAGTAGTATAGGTTATCATTATCTGGATCAATAGCAGTGAAACCATAGGTATACTCCATACCAGCTACACCATCTGTTGGACCACTAATGGTTGGTGCCTCTGGTTTAGTTTTTCTACCATATGTTTTAAAAGCAAAGTCTCCACCGAAATCTCTCCATTCCTCTCCATCATATATTAAAGCTTTTCCTCTACTGTAACCACCTGCTACTCCCCAAGCTAGAGAATCTTCTCCACCATCATCGGGATCCCATACTATATAGTAGGTTTCTTCAGGTTGCACTAGTATATCTGAGAAGTCAAACTCAAACCATTCTCCACCTGTCTGAGGAACAGCATGGATCGGTGGAGGAAGATAATAACTAGTCAAATCCTCACCCTCTAATTCACTTCTTATAGAGACTTTAACACCATGGAAGTCACTCCAGCCAGCCATTCTGAGCTCAACTCTTGTTAGAATCTCTAGAGTAGGTTTAAATGATTGAGCAAACATTTGACCTGGACAGCAAACACCGCAGAAGGAATAAGCATTGGTTTGCTGTTGGTCCAACTCATCGTCTCCATCTGAACACGTCGAGGAAACACTACTAACTATCAACACTAAACCAATCAGTGAGATAAACATCTTCTTAAACATCTTCAACCCCCAGTGAAGACAAAATAGACGCACGCTATATAAATTTTTGTAACAATATTAGAAAAATATTGTAGATAAAAATCTTTGATGTAGATAATACCCTTAGTTTTTTTATGATAAAAGAAAAATCTTTAGGGAAGTTTAAACTCCTAGATAGAGTTCCACTGCTTTCTTAAACATCTCATCCCAGGATCGAAACTCTGTCTCTGATCTTATATATTTGTTAAAAGGCCTCTTTGGTAGATTCTCTATGGTTTCATAGGTGATCTTCTTGTGATCTGTTATAAGATTACTGTTTCTTAGGAATTCCTCAAGGGTTTTGTATCCTGTATATTTCTGCATGAATCTCTGGTTGAACAACTTCTCTATTAGAAGACCACCGTTACCCTCTTTTTTGAGATGTTCTTCCTCTATTGAGAGGCCGCATCTCCTACAAATATAGATCTTCTTACTCTCCTTTAATTGAATTACTTTCCCACCACATACTGGGCATTCCATGTTTTTCTCCAAACGTTGCTGTACTTTCAATTCCGGTTCCCTCCTAATAGATAGATAATTGATATTAGAATTGATAAGATTTTTAAAAATAAAAAGATGAGGAGCAGAAGAGTAAGTTAGAACGCAGCAGGGGCAAACCAGCCCAGATTGATTTTTAATACCTTCAATGGAATGTCCAAGTACCTAATAGCGTGTTGGTGGGTATGTGGCGTATGGTTAAATTGTGAGTACCATCTTCTACAGTGATATAGTCCCCTGCTTTTACATTGGCAGTGGTATTTAGACCACCGTTGCTAGTTGGACCCGGCCAGTTGTTTCCATTGAATTTTAAGTTACCATACGTACCATCATATGTAATGTTAAGATCACTCCATTTTAGATTTCCAGGTTCAGCCTTTGCGACAGTCAGCTTATTTCCAATATCATCCTTTACAAATTGTATTTCTGGTGCTGATTGTGGACTGGTTCCAATCATACCACTGACATAAACGTATACTGTTGCAGCGATAGCAACAGTGATAGCAACCATTAAGATAACACCGATAACTGCTGATACTGCCTCTTCTTCACCAATAGCTTCTATAAACTTCCTATTTGCTTTCATATCCCATTCTCTCCTAGTGATTTATCTTTATAGAGTATCTTATCCCTCAACTGTACCAGATTATAAATATTTTGTTTGCAGGTGAATATGCAGGTTTCCAATCCTTCCTCACTCCCCAAATACAGTTGAGAGACTGATAAACTGTATTAAAGTCACACTATATAAAACAATCTTGAAATAATCCTATAATGACGGAAACACAGATCGATTAAAATTACCTCAGATACCAATTAATATGAAGTGAAGAGAAAACTTTTTACTAACAATCTCTATATAACCAATTGTAAAAGGGGAGGGAAAAAATGAGGAGACTAAAAACCCTAGCTATAATTGGGATGCTACTCTTCATAAACACATCATATGGTTTCTCCATAGAGAGCGGGGTTCAGAATAAAGATGAAGCAACAATAGATGAAGTAGAATATTGGGGGTTATTCATTGGGGTTGCAGACTATAATGGAAGTGAACATGATCTACCTACAACAATAACTGAGGAGGATTTAAGACAATTACCTGAGGCTCTACTATTATACGAGAACTGGGATGAAGAACATATTAGAGTTTTAATTAACGAAGAAGCAACACATGATAATATACTTAAGGCTTTAGATTGGTTAGCTTCAAAATCTGATGAAAACGATGTTGTTTTCTTCAGCTACAGTGGACATGGAACTACTTTACCAGATGATAATGATGATGAGAGAGATGGATTCGACGAGGCAATAGTGACATGGGAAGCAAGTTACAATTTATGTATAAGAGATGATCTACTAGGAGAGAAGTTTGATGCAATAAAAGCAGATGGAATAGCTATAATACTTGATTGCTGTCATAGTGGGGGATTCCTAGATGAAACAACCAAGAGAAAAACCGAATACTATACAAAAGG
>CAZCPZ010000186.1:0-3757 GCA_964499875.1 uncultured Thermoplasmatales archaeon
TATCTCCGCTGCTTCTTTCTCATCAAGTTTCTTGAAGCCTAGTTCCTCCGCTATCTCCTCTGCTTTCTTCAATGCATCCTCACTTCCATCTATCTTAACATACGAAACATCCTTATCTATACCTAGTGATTTCGCATCTCTTGTTAGAATACTCTGCCTACTAACCAAGTCATCCTTGATGAGTGTATTGATCTTACCTTGTTGATCTATTGGTACCTCAAATACTATATACCCCATATCTACTCACAACCTCCTGGTATAGGTATGGTGTATATAAAATTAACCTAGCATATGCCCTTCTTCATCTATCTCCCCTCTATGTATCCTACTACTACTAATAGGTTTATCATCCTCTGCTAGAACAAATGGTATCTCCACTATCTCCATAGGTTTTCTACCAAGTTTTTTTCTCTCCTCGTTTATCTCCCTAGCTACTGATACTGTTTCAGGGGAAACTATTATGCAATCGAAATCCTCCACCAGGGTTAAACCATAGGGATTATCAATTGGTATAATCTCCACTTTCCCACTATACTTCTTTGTCTTGATATACTCCTCTAGAATCCTCCTCCTCTCCTCAAATGGTTTAACTGGTATAGTTTTCTCCTCAACTATTGAACCAGTAGATAAACCAATGTACACCTCCCCTCTCTCCCCTGCTGCTTCAAAGGCTTTATCCAATAGTTTTCTATGACCTTTATGGAAAATATTAAATGTTCCTCCAACGCAAACCCTCATCTTGCTTTCCTCTAAGTATTTAAAAACATTAGAAAAAACTATAAACCTTTTCATCATTTTTCTATCAATGAGGATGGGATGGGAATGAAGATAAGAATCATAATATTAGCTTTACAAATACTACTTCTAGTCAACCCTATCATTGTTATTGGAGATGGCAGAGAAATCTATGTAGACTCCTCCTACAAGGGGTACAGTGATGGTACACCCGAGAAACCCTATACAAGTATACAGTATGCTATCAATGTAGCTAATGATGGCGACACGATATACGTATTCAGTGGGAGATACGATGAAACTCTCGTTGTAGATAAGAGGGTTAAGATATGGGGTAGTATAGATGGGAAACCTAGTATAGTGGATACCAGGTTTGATAAAAGATATACCATAGAGGTTACTGCTGACTACGCTGAGATCCAAGGTTTAGTTGTAAGTGATACTGGTAACCATAAAACATCTCCAATTGGTGCTCTAATAGCAGTTAAAGCAAACAATGTCATAATACAGGGTAACACCTTGAATAATACGAAGAGTTTTGGAATATACCTTGATTCATCCAGTAGTGGTAACATTATTAGTGGTAACCTCATCAATAACACTGGTAGAGGGATATACTCTGATTCATCTGATACAAATGATATACTTGAGAATGATATAAGGAACTGTTCTGAGTATGCCATATACATATATTCCTCCTCGAATAACAGGGTTTATGGAAACAAGATTGAGAACTCCTCTCACGGTGTATACACTATAGGATGTAACAACTTGAATATCAGTAATAACACTATAACAACTACTCGCTACTATGGAATATATATAGAGGATGGTAATCAGGGTGTTATAAGATTCAATAATATGACAAATAACGATGGAACAGGTATATACCTAGGTGGTAGATCTTTCGCTGTAACCCATAATATACTTGATGGTAACGAGAGAGGTTTAACACTAGCTGGTTTATCCAATGTAGTGATGAATAATACATTCTCTAACTCTTCAGCCTCAGGTGTAAACGCTCTCCCTAATAGCAAGGGGAACCTCCTAATCTATAATATCTTCAAGGATAACGGTAAGAATGCACAGGAAGATGGAGTAAATAATTGGAGTAAAGATATGAAGGGCAACTACTGGGATGACTATGGATACGTTGATAGAGACCTAGATGGAATAGGAGATAAACCATATAACAAGAATGGAGTTGTAGATAACTATCCCCTTGGGTTCTTCCTTAAACCTCCTCTTAAACCAATGGATCCTAAACCCGAGGATACAGAAACCGGAGTAGGTTTAAGGATAACTCTGCAGGTAAAAGTTGAGGATCCAGATAGTGATTACCTAACAGTATACTTCTATAGAGCAGATACAGAGGAGTTAATGGGTGTTGATAAAAATGTTCCTAGTGGTGGAATAGCTGAGTACTCCTTCAAGCAACCCTTTGATACAACCTTTGCATGGTATGTAGTAGTTAATGATAGCATGTTAGAGAATCGCTCAGATACCTGGTTCTTCACAACACTAGTTACACCACCAGATAATGAACCACCAGTTGCTGATGCAGGTGGTCCATATACTGCTGCTCCTGGTGAAACTATACTATTTGATGCCAGTAAAAGCTATGATCCAGATGGTGAAATAAGGTTTTATAGATGGAATTTCGGTGATGGAACAAGTGAGATTCTAGCTATGAAACCTCAGCATACATATGATACTCCAGGGGTATACACTGTAACATTAACTGTTATAGATGATAAAGGTACAACTGATACAGATATAATAGATGTTGTTGTTGAAGGAGAAGCAAATAAGAAACCCATAGCATATATAGAGGCTCCTATAAACGGAGTAACTGGTGAAACCATAGTGTTGAGTGGCATCAACAGCACTGATCTAGATGGAACCATAGTTAACTACACTTGGTATCTAGGGGAGAATGTTACTCTATATGGACCAGTTGTAACCTATACCTATAACACCCCTGGAAGCTACCTGGTTACACTCACAGTTATAGATGACGATGGAGAAGTTAGTGACACACAAATAGTTATTAGCATTGAGGAAGCAAAGGAGTCTATAACAGGCCTAGAAATACTATTACTACTAGTATCCATTGCATTATGGTTTAAAAGGAAGAAGAACTAGAGCCGATGGAGGGATTCGAACCCCCGACCTGCTGATTACAAGTCAGCCGCTCTACCGGGCTAAGCTACATCGGCTTACTCCATTATAGCTGTAATATCCATTCCTATATAAAACTCTCGTGGTGCATAGGTTTTAATCCTATTTATACTACCAAACAACAACTTAAAACCTTGTTCTTCTGCAATACCTTGAAGCTTCTTTTTCCTATCTTCTATATCCTCTTCTCTAAGTATATCATAGTAGTGTATAGTAGCTTCATCCTTAATCAACTGTAAAGCATACTTCAGAAATCTATGAGCTGAGAAAGGTAGATTCATTATAACCCTGTCCATCTTCTCTCTCATAATACTAGGTAGATTCCTTGCATCCTCTAATATAACCTCCACTATATCCTCAACTTTATTAAGTCTAATATTCCTCTCAGCTAACCTAATAGCATCTCTATTCTTATCAACCGCGTAAACTCTATTGGGATTAGAATACTTGGCTATAATTATTGAGAATGGTGCAACCCCTGCAAACATATCAAGTATTATTTCTCCATCCTCAACTAGTTTAGATACCCTCCTACGTTCATTAGCAAGCCTAGGGGAGAAGAAGGTTTTAGCTATATCTACGCATAGTTTAACTCCATACTCCTTATGTATCGTTTCAGTGTTTCTCCTTCCAGCTATAACCTCTACTTCTCTAACCCTTAGTTCGCCTTTAACAGGTTTGACTCTACAAACTGTTTTAATGTGTGGGTTAGCTCTAAGTAAAGCTTCTCCTATCAACCCTTTATACTCCACTAGTTCATCTGGTAGTTTTAAGAGTATTATATCTCCCACTACATCATAGGATGTAGGTAGTTTACCTCTAATATTACTCGGTAGGAGAT
>CAZCPZ010000187.1:0-3714 GCA_964499875.1 uncultured Thermoplasmatales archaeon
ATAAACTCTAGATAGAAATATCTCAATAAGAAATCAATTTAACCTCCATGTTCTAGAGTCTTGCATAATTTTTGTCAGAGAAAAGAATTGATAACATCATAATAACCTCCTTTCAACAAAGGGGGTAACAGAGTGGTTACCCCATCTATAACTTCTTTTTTCTCTTTGGAATTAATTAGTCAAACTCTTTCTTATTCCAGGTAAACCCCTTATTGGTTTTGAATTCTTTCTAATAGAAACTTCCATAAGGGTATATATATTATACTCTTCCCGTCAACAACCTCGATATCCTCATAGTTCTCCGTTATCACTTTACCCCTGGAAAGACTAAACATTTCCATCCCTCTGAGAAGTGCTGCTATCTCCCTCTTCCTTGTTTTCTCTTCCTCCACATCCCAGCATACCTGAACAAGATCCACTACTTTCAAATCCTTTTTAACCAAGAAATCTATCTCTCTACCCTTATTATCCCTCCAATAATACACCTCTAACTCTCGATCACCCTGCATCCTTCTCAAAAACTCTAGGTAAACAAGGTTCTCTATCTTTCTACCCATATTCTCTGTGAATCTAAAACTTACAGCGGAAGCAAGACCAACATCCACTGGGTAATACTTATTAATCTCTCTCATCTGCTCCTTAAGCTTGAAGGAGAATGAACGAAGAGGATGAATAAGACCTGCTCCCTCTAAATACCCTAGATACTTTGAAACAGTATCTACTGATACACCACATGCATGAGCTATACTTCTACGAGTCAACATGGTAGAGGCATTACTGATAACGTAATAAGCGATTCTTCTCACAATACCATAATCAACTCCATACCTCGCAGCTACATCCCTCGCTATAACATCATCGAACATCTCATTCAAATACCTATTCCTACTCATGTCATCCATCTTCAACGCCTCAGGATAACCACCAATCCTGATATACCTATGGAGATGATGTAACACTTCATCCCTCTTAGACTCCATCCGTTCCATACTAAAATCATTCCACCCTAGGAATAACAAGTATTCTACAAAAGAGAAAGGTAAAACATAGAATGTTAAATGTCTCCCTGTTAAAACCCTTCCAACCTCCTCCCTGAGAAGAGAGGAAGATGAACCTGTTACAAATATTTGAAGAAATTGCCTCGTATCATAAAGAGTTCTCACCCAACGCTCCCAATCCACTTTCTCTTGCACCTCATCAAGAAAGATATGAGTAATCCCAGGGTTAATCTTCCTACATTCTGAGAGAAGAGACTCAAAATCAGTAGCATATATACTATTATCATCAAAATTCAACATCAATATATTCCTCGCAGGTACACCAGAGTGAATCAAATAATCAATAATCTGATATAGAAGCGTGGTTTTACCCGAACGCCTTGGACCAATTACTCCCTTAATGAGATGAGTACTTAAAGAATCTATTATCTCTATCGTCTTCTCTCTTCTCACACCCAGGATATCCCTTGGTACCTCCCCGTCTATCCACCATGGATTCCATCGTCGAATAGCATCAGAGAGCATAAACTTAGATAGGAAGACAAAGAGGTATATAAATAATTCGATGAAAATTGACAAAAAACACTATTTTTGTCTACACTCATCGACAACTTAATAAACCTACTTCAAATTTCAAACAAACTCATCAAACCATCCTATCCCGATTCCAAACAACAAAAGAATCTTAATACCAAAACACAAAATTTTTAGATTTTAACATCCCTCTGATAATCAAAGATAATCCTAATTTGGTCTCAGATCCTAGTACCAAGAACCACTGTAATCCTCTGCGTCACAGAATTCCTCCATAGCTTCTAAACCCTCTAGGCTGGAAAACCTGTGACTAGTAGGATACATATTAATTTTTATTCTAGAAGATAGATTTTTCTAACCTCGCTCTTCGAAAATAAGAAACAAGGGCTTTCTCCTAACTTGAACAAAAACCACTTTTATTACAATTTCAACGGATCCAAAACATGCAATGCATCGATAAAACCTCTACCACCTATTTTCACCTAGTATCCAAGCATCCTATTTTACCCAAAATAGAGGTATCCCCAGTAACTGGGTCATCCCAAAGTACCTAAACCCCTCAAAGCGATATCACAAACACAATAAATAGCGGTTTAAACAAAAAATAGCCGATACCGATATATATGAGACTTGGTATATCGGTATATTATGAAAAAAGCCGATACCGATATGGTTATTGATGATAGTTTACTGAGAAGCATAGAGGAAAAGAAACACAGGTTAGATCAATATAGACCTCTAAAGAAAGACTTGGTTGAAAAACTATTAGAGGATATAAGACTAAGGCATACATATCATTCTAATGCAATAGAGGGAAATACTTTAACACTACAAGAAACAAAGATTGTTTTAGAAGAAGGATTAACAGTAAGAGGGAAACCATTAAAAGATCACATCGAAGCAAAGAATGATGCAGAAGCCTTTGATCTAATGGTAAACCTAGTAAGAAGAAAAGAAAAGATAACACAAGAAACCATACAAAGGCTACATGAAACACTAATGAAAGGGTTAATAGAAAAACCAGGAATCTATAGGAGGGAAAACATTAGAATAACAGGTTCACCTATCTCACCGCCAAGCTATACAAAGATTATAAAACTCATGGATGAGTATATAAAAAATATTGAGGAGATAGATATACATCCTATCAAAAAAGCTGCTTATGTTCATTATGAATTTGTTAGAATCCACCCATTCATCGATGGAAACGGTAGGTTAGCGAGATTACTAACTAATCTATATCTAATGCAACAAGGATATCCACCAATTATATTAAGGAGAGAGGATAGAAAAAAATATTATGATACCCTTAGAAAGGCAGACCAGGGAGATCTATCACCTTTTACCAATTTTATAGCTAAAGCAGTGAATGAGGCTTTAATGTATTATTTATCTGTATTAGATGAAGATGATAAACTACTACCGCTAAGAGAGTTAGCAAGATTCTCATCGTATAGTCAAGAATACCTAAGTTTAAGAGCTAGACAAGGTAAACTCGATGCAGTTAAAATAGATGGTATATGGTATTCATCAAAAAGAGCGCTTAGAGAGTACGAGGCAAAGAAATCTACGAGACATGAAGCAAAAAGCTAAATAAACACATAATTTCGATGACGATCAGCTAAAACCGTTGGTTTCTATCCAATATGATTCATCGCTGTTTATATACTCCCACCTATTACACCCGAAACTAACATAAAACTTTGATTCTCCAACTTTCTTATAACCAGAGTATTCTTAATAATCTCAAATCTTAGTACCAAGGATTACTGCAACCCCCTGTATCAAAATATGATCCCCCCATAGCTAAACCCCTAGGCTAGAAATCCTATAACCAGTGGAATATTTTTATCTAGAAAACAGATTTTCACAGTTCCCATCTGTAGTGAAAATAAAACAAGAGATCATCTCATGGTATTCTATAAGATAAGAGAAAACATCCTTCAGTAATTACCTAGCAAGAAGATCTGTAGGAGGAATAAAAAATATTTATCCCACCTCTTTTGAGGTAAAGAATTTATTCACCTAAACTCAAAATGATATCCTCTACGTAATAAGATAGAAACATCAATTACTTATATTCATGGTTAGTTAACCATGGTTAACTAACCGCAGTTAACTTTATATTTCATGGGGATCATATAGTTAACCATGAACCTCATTGTTAGAAGGAGAGAAGCAG
>CAZCPZ010000188.1:0-3703 GCA_964499875.1 uncultured Thermoplasmatales archaeon
ATTGTATGAAGGGGGCTGAGTTCCCCTCGAAGTTTACAGCTTCTTCCCATCTAAAAACCATATCCTTCTCTGGTTGAACCTTTATAATATTATATCTAAGTGCACCTATACCAACGATTCTAGCTACCTCTCTCATTTCCTCCTCAGAGAGTTCTCCTTTTCTTCTCTTCTCAACCTCCTCATAGGCTCTAGATATACTTTCCTCAATAAGATTATCTAGGTATACTACTCTTCCTCGCCGTGTTGACATCTTCCCTTCTGGTAGAGATACAAAGGAGTAGAATATAGTTGTTGGGAGAGTAGTCTCTCCCAGTAGTTTTAAACCTATCTCTACTTGTTTAACCTCTAGTTTATGATCCTCTCCTAGTATATTTATGAGGATATCTGCTTGTTTTGCTTTCCATAGATGATAAGCTATATCTCTAGTGGCATAGAGTGATGTCCCATCGCTTCTAGTGATATAGAATTTAGTATTCCTTCCTTGTACACCGAATGATGCTAAATCTAGATAGTATGCACCGTTGTCTTCAAAACAGTGTTTCTTTAATTTATCTATAACTTCTTCCACGGTTCCATCTTTAACAAATTTAGATTCAGGTATATATCTATCGATATCAATATTCAAGGTATGTAAACTCTCTTTTATTCCCTCTAATACAGGTATATAGGCTTGTTTAACCATCTCTAGGGTTTTCTCGTCTCCTCGTTCACTTCTTCTCACTATCTCATTAACTTCTTCTTCTATACTCTCATCTTGCGTCATCAACTCATATGCTTTTTGATAGAAACCAACCATTTTATGATCAGGTTTATCAATCTCCGGGGTTGGAATATCAGAAGGTTTAAGGTTTTTCACACCCCATGCTAGTATAGCTACTTGTTTACCTAAGTCATCTAAGTAGAATTGTGTTTCAACGTTGTATCCAGATGCTTTAAGGATTCTAGCAACTGTATCTCCAATTATGGGGTTTCTAGCTCTACCAACATGGAGAGGACCATTAGGGTTAGCTGATGTATGTTCAACTATAACCTTTTTTTTCTTCTCCTCTAGATAACCATATTTATCTCTCAATCTAAGTATTAGAGGTATGGTTTCACTTAGAAGCCATGTTTCATCAATAAAGAAGTTTATATAGGCTCCTTTAACCTCTATGTTCTTTATTCCAGTAGGCGTCAATAGCTGTTCTTTTATTTCTCTAGCTATCTCAATAGGGTTCTTCTTAGTTTTTTTAGCTATGGTGAAGCAAGGATAAGCATAGTCACCTATTTTTTTATCTGGTGGTTTTTCTAACTTAACTTCGCAGCTATATCCTAGTTTATCAAGTGTTTCAGAGAGTTTTTCTATGATCTCTCTCTGTAACTCATTTAGAGGATACCTCATATTAAGCCCAAGGGAGTGGAATGAAACTAGTTGCTTAAATCGGTTTTGGATGAAGGTGAGTTTTATGGTTTTAATCTTCTTTTTCCAGCAGAGTTTTATAGGATTAGATTGTTTCATTTTTCTATTTGGAAATCAAGTTTAGAAAAAAGAGAGGGTTGAAGTAAGATGATTGTTTTTGGTCCTGTTCCATCAAGGAGACTTGGTAGAAGCCTTGGTATAAATAATATTCCTTTTAAGAGGTGTAGTTATTCTTGTATATACTGTCAACTCGGTAGAACACCTATTATTAGTGTTAATAGAGAAGCATTCTATGAACCTAGATTAATCCTAGGAGAGGTTGAGGAGAGAATAAATACTATAGAGAGAGAAGTGGATTATATAACCTTTGTACCAGATGGTGAACCAACTCTAGATATAAACCTAGGGAAGAGCATTAGTCTACTTAAACCACTGGGTTTTAAAATAGCTGTTATAACAAATTCCTCTCTTATATGGAGAGAGGATGTTAAGAGAGATCTGAGATTAGTTGATCTTATATCCTTTAAGATTGATACTGTGGATAAGAGGATTTGGAGGAGGATTAATAGACCCCATCCATCCCTGAAACTAGGAGATATATTAGATGCGTTACCTGATTTTATAAGAAACTTTGATGGTATAGTATACACGGAAACCATGTTGGTGAGCAGAGTAAATGATGGTTTTGATAACCTAAAAGGTTTAGCTGAATTCATTTCACACCTGGGAGTAGATAAAAGTTTTATCTCAATTCCTATTAGACCACCAGCTGAGAAAACAGTGTATCCACCTACTAAGGATATCATCGATGAAGCTTATCACTTATTCATAGATGAGGGAGTAGATGTTGAGTATCTAACTAGTTATGAGAATGATGATGAATTCATCTTACCAGGGGATATCAGAATGGAGATACTGAGTGTAACATCTGTTCACCCCATTAGAGAGGATACTCTAAGGAAACTTGTTGAGGAGAGAAACATTGATTGGGGTATAGTAGAGAAACTGGTTGATGAAGAAGAGATTATAGAAGTAGTTTATAGGGGAAAGAAGTTTTATATTAGGAACCCCTCTAAAGTTAAATAATATGGCATTGATGACTCCATACCCTTTAGTTGTAATTAGTAATAATACATGTTTCTTACTAAACCATTATTTGAGGGAAAGATTTTAGAGGAAACTATTCATCACCTCACTCTAAAGGGGAGATGGATTATGGTTGAATTAACTCTTATAGTGAATCAATCCATAACGATAACATTATTTGTCTTCGTTATGATGCTCCTAGTTGATTATATAAATGTTTTAACTAGAGGTAGGATGAGGAACGCCGTTAGAGGAGGTAGGTTTAGACAATACATGATTTCATCTTTCCTGGGAGCTACACCTGGTTGCCTAGGTGCTTTTATGAATGTCTCCTTCTACGTTCATGGTTTAATAGGTTTTGGAGCAATAGCTGGTGGTATGATTGCTACTTCCGGTGATGAGGCCTTTGTTATGTTAACATTATTCCCAAGGGAAGCTTTAATCTTATTCCTAGTACTATTTATACTAGGAATCCTAGGGGCATGGGTAGCTGATAAGATAGTAGATTACCTGGGTTTAAAGGTTTGTGAGGAATGTAAACTACAAGTATTACATGATGTTGATGAAGCCTCTTTCTTCCAACCAAATATACTTAGGAATATGTTAGATGCTACTATAGCTAGACTCTCATTAATTTTACTTTTCATAGGTATAATAATTCTTAACCTCCTAGGTTTCTGGGGTCCGCAGAAATGGAGTTTAGAAGAACCAGATAGAATTATACTGATTACTCTCTCAATGATTGGTGCAGCTATTGTTTTAACATCATCTAAGCATTACCTACTTGAACATATCATTGAACACATCATTAGAAACCATATATGGAGGGTTTTCTTATGGACCTTTTTTGCATTACTATTTGTTAATATAGGTTTACAGTACTGGAATCTAGAAGGTTTTGTTAGATCAAATATAGGGGTAGTGTTGATTATAAGTGCCTTAGTAGGTTTAATACCAGAATCTGGTCCCCATCTTGTATTTGTCACAATGTTTGCTGATGGTCTTATACCATTCTCTATACTACTAACTAGTTCCATAGTACAAGATGGACATGGTATGCTACCATTATTCTCCTACACCATAAGGGATTCCCTTGTCATTAAACTCTTCAACCTATGTATAGGTTTACTAGTAGGTGGATTATTCCTACTAGTTGGTCTATGACAAGCAGCGAGAAGGGGAAGCCAAATGAGATGAATCCTCCCTCTTTTTATTAGA
>CAZCPZ010000189.1:0-3650 GCA_964499875.1 uncultured Thermoplasmatales archaeon
CTAAGTTAGTTGTATCAACCTTTATTACTTTTAAACCCTTCTTCTCTGCTCTACTAACTAGTTGTTTATCCCTGGTTACAAGTAATCTATCCTCTTCCTCTGCTATCTTGAGTAGTTCATCATCCTTGATCTCTGAGGATGCATAGAATGTGTCGAAACCCATGAGTCTAAGCCATTTCGCTAGTGTACCCAGCATCTGGTCGCATAGAAACCTCATACTAGTTCTAGGTAAAGAGGTTTAACTGTATTACTGTTTCCATTTAATGGCTCTGGAGGAACACCTTCTGGTAGACTAGGATTATTATCTAGCATCTCCCAGTTGTATAGTTTATCGATGTTTACTAGTAGGTATAGGAGTACTGGTACCGTTGTTTTCATCCAATATACTAGGTGATCATGTTTTCCATGTCCACACCAAGGCTCATAATCCTTGGATAGTATCTCGAATATGAATGATGGTATATAGAATTCCTTGTAGAACCAGTGTGCTGCATAACCTGCTCCAGTAGCTGATAATTCTTCTACATGGTAACCCTTGTATTCTGTGTGTTCCTCAACCCAGTCTGCTACGTAATCTAAAACTTTTATCTCTTGTTCTGTTGGTTGAAACTCTGGTATATGTTATCTTTGTTATAGAAGCTACACAGTGCATAGCTGCATGACAGTTAAGGTAGAATGAGAAATTCCTATGAGACAATTTGTATCCTAGGTCTCTTAAAACTCTTGTCTCAGGTTCTGAGAAGGGTTTTCTACCACAGTTTATAAAATATATGGTTACTTAGGCTGGGTATTCTTATAAATGGTATCTCTATGAAACCAAATAGTTTACCCAGGGGGGGTAGTTTCTACTTCTTATTCTACCGAAGTGTACATCAAAATTCCTATTTAGATTTATCACCGTTAGCATCCCATCTCTCATCGTATTCTCTATCATCTGAGTTAACTATTGGTACAACGTATACTTCGTTCTTATCGAGTATATCTGTTATTGTTTTGTTTCTACCATAATTAATTAAGCTCTACCATAATTAATTAAGCTATTAGATATAGGCGGGCTTCTCCTGCCCCATTCATTACCATGTATACAACCATCTATGAGGCAAGAATATTTACCTTGCCTAGCATCTTCATTTGTTAACCTAATACAAGTATCTCTCTCTACCTAGTATGCTATGTCCTATACAATAAACTTCTACTAGATTAGGATATTTTTATTGAAATCTATTAGTTTATGTTTTGTTTCTACATACCCATGGTATTCCTCATTAACCCAGTTGGGGAGGATAGATGGTTCATCTACAAGGGTTTCCTCTTCTTTTATTGAGTTATCAGTTGTTTCTCTTACACAACCTGTTATATGGGAGGTTATAAGTATAAGGATACTGATGAGAGGAATTAATCTCATTCAAAGTTTTATATAAATATTATGTATTTAAATTATGTGACCCCTCATTTTTGAATCGAATGTTTCCTTTTAGATCGGTGATTTACCTCTAGTGGAACAAGTATCCCTAGAGTGATAAAGGGTTTAGAGTAGAAGAGACTACTAAAGCTTTAGGGATCTATCCTCTCAATAGTGAATAAGTTATCTGAGAGGAGACTATTTTTAACTAGTAGAGAGTAAGCGCGTTTACCTTTCTTAGAGAATTCTTCATCATCTGTATAGAAGATTAAAGGATTATACTTCTCTATATTCAACATTATTTCAAGAAAAATATTTTTATCTCCTGTGTCTTTGAATTTTAAGTTTGATTTTTCAAAGGTTTCTTCAACAACTCCTAGGAATCTTCTTTCTTTACTGGAGGATAATTTTATCTCCATAACTTTATAAGGAATATGTATTCTTATGGATGCCTCAACTATTCTTGACATATTCTCTGCTAATTCAGATAGAAATAGTAGGGTATCTGGAGATGCACCATAGTTGGTTAAGTAATCATCTAATTCTCTATATACTTTCTCCAGGAAATTCCTTAGATTTGGCTTCTCCCTGGATAGTTTCTTGAAAAGAATGATTAATTCTTCTTTCATCTCCAGGTAATTCGTTATTCTTAGTATCTCTTTAACCTCTCTTATGATATGACTATACACGATATTGATCTTCTTCCTCAGTGTATCCTTTGTCTCTTTGATAACAGTTGAAGGTAAAACCCAGTTGGATTTATCTTTTATGAGAGACAAGGTTTTCTCATGGAGTCTATCCAACTCGTTTATTAAACCTATAACTAGGTTGGTATCCATGGAGTTAAACATTCTCTCTACCTGATTATACTTGTGATGATATGGTAATCCTCCTCTTTAACGAATCTTTCATCGGGTGGTAACTTGAGGTTGGATAAATCACTTTCTAAATCATCTAGTGAGAGCTTTCCTCTACCATAAGCCCATAATCTCAGTATTAACCATAGAGCTGTCATGATTAGATATTTACTTCTACCTTCGAATCTTGGATCTACTTTTGAGAGGAGGTCTCTAATTGTCAATAAAACTTGATCAACTATAAGGAAATCTTTTACTTCCTCCACCCCCTCCCTCCACATCATCCATCCTATTATTTTCCTCATGGATTCTATGTTTTTTTTCACCATGAATAAAGCTGTTTTAATTACTTCCTCTTGCTCGCTTTTATTCATCTTCTTCAGAATATCATCCATCTTCTTGAAAAGAGAACCGCTCTCCTTTAACCGAGAAACCCTCTCATTGAGCTTATCAACCAATCCTTGAATCTCTGATAACCTGTATGGTGTAACAAGAGCAACGTTGCTGAGAGTATCGAGTATCCTCATCTTTGTTTTTGTATCGAGATCCAAAACCTTGTTTATATAAACCTGGAATCTATCTTTCCTCATCTTGATGAGTACTATTTGACTCTGAGTCACTGGTTTATATATGCCTATACAACTCTCATATAGAGTAGGCACCGAGGCTTTTAGAACATGTATTGCAGTTATAGATGAAACCATTTTATCATAACCTTTTCTCTAATTCTAGATAATCCAGTGAGTGGTTAAATACTTGTCTCTAGATAAGGAATTAACTATCCCATGTTTTTGATTCTATAATGTAGTAGTAATCCTTCTCCTAGTCTATTATGATTAATCAACTCTAGTTTAAGCATCTCTTCCTCCCTGAAACCTTCTCCATCTACCATTGTTGGTGTGTTTTTACCTCCTATGATGATGGATCCAATGTAGATGTATAGGTCATCCACTAGTCTTTCTTTTAGGAAACTCCATATAGTTGTTCCACCACCTTCAACTAAGAGTTTCCTTATGCCTCTATCTGCTAGTAGTTTTAGTAGCATGTGTAGATCTATGTAACCATTTTTTGTTGAGCAAGGTATTACCTCAACGTTTCCACCATATTTATTCTCATATCTACTACCAGTTATAATCCATGTTGGAGCATCCTTGTTTACTACTAGTGCCTCTCTAGGTGTCCTGCAGTATGTATCTAGTACTATTCTAATAGGTTGCCTGGGATTAGGAATATATTTCTCTTTAACTGTTAGTTTTGGGTTATCTGTTAGTATTGTTCCTATTCCTACTAGTATAGCGTCGCATTCACTTCTTAGTTTATGAACCCTTACTATGTCTTCCTCGCTAGATATTCTAATCTGTTTCCTTGTTGGGAGAGCTAGTTTTCCATCT
>CAZCPZ010000190.1:0-3628 GCA_964499875.1 uncultured Thermoplasmatales archaeon
GTGCTCTGGCTACATCTAAACCATTTCTAATACCACCTGTTGCTATAATAGGTATCCTCCAATCAGTTGCTTCTCCAACATTTATGATTGAGAGTGGAGTAGGTATTCCCCAATTCCAGAATGTTTCACCTAGCCTAGCATGTAGTTTATCAGAGTATATCTCTGCTCTATAGTGTTCTATAGCTGCAAATGATGTACCACTCAATCCACCAACGTCTATTGCTGCGATCTTTGTTTTCATAAGTCGTTTAGCGACCTCTGCTGATATCCCGGCTCCTGATTCCTTAACAATCACTGGGATATCTAAATCTTCTGCTAGTAGTTTTATCTCCTCTAGACAACCTTTTGCGTGTGTTTCTCCTTCAAACTGGGTTACTTCCTGAAGGAAGTTTAAACATACAGCAAAAGCATGGGCATCTATCATATCAATCATTATTTGTGCATACTCCATTGTTTTCTCATGACCCCATAACACAAGTTGAGAGGCGCCTATGTTTGCAATCCTCAATGGGATATCATAGTCTTTTATAACACTATAGGTCTCTTTAAGTTCTGGCGTCTCAACTGCTGCTCTCTGTGAACCCACTCCCATTCCTATTTGGTAATCCTCTGCTACTGCTGCAAGGTTAGCATTTATATCCCTAGCTTTTATGTATCCACCTGTCATACCAGCTATTATAATTGGAGCAGCAAGTTTTTTTTCCAGGAATAAGGTGTCTAGTTTAACCTCATCTAGATCAATCTCTGGTAGAGCATTATGTGGTAGAGCAACATCATCCCAGTAATTATAGTTAGAGGATACTTTTTTTTCTAGGGATATTCTAACATGTTCATCTTTCCTATTCTCTATTTGATTCATCTTTAACAACAACCTTTTACAGTGGTGCATCTCGTTTGTTTTCCATGTAGGATGGCGTATAGTCGTTCAGGTTTATTACCATTTACTAGGATAGTATCTATGTGTAACCTGGATATCTCAAGGATATTTTTTATTTTCCCTGCCATACCTGAGGTGACATCTGCATGAGAATCCATGGTTGTCTCAAGCTTAAGAAGCTTCTCTGGAGTGATTTCTTCTATAAACTCTGCATCTCTATGGATCTTAGGGTTAGCTGTATATAAACCATCTTCATCTATAACAAAAACTACTTTACTAGGATGAAAGTGTTTTGCAAGAGTTGAAATCAAAACGTCTCCTGAGCAAATGGAGCAACCCTTGGATAAATCTAAAACTACATCTCCAAAGGTTACAGGGATGAAACCTCTTTCTAGGTATCTCTCAAATGGTTTGTATAGAAACTCCTCCACATTATGGTTTCTAAAAACCACTATATCATGTGGAGCAATCGATACAGCTGGTAAACCATGTTGATGTAATGATTCCATTATTAGATGATTAAGTTTTTGAACCATTATATGTGTTTCACTGAAACCTCTTCTCTGTTCATCAGAGAAACAACCTCTATTGAGGTGATGTTTCTCTGCAAGTATATGTCCAAATGAACCTGCACCATGCACAATTATAATTTCTTCTTTTACATCCCTCATTGATTCCACTAGTTTATCAACAGTTTCTCTTCTAAAAATACCTAGAGAGGTTTTATCTGTTATCACGCTACCTCCAAATTTTATGAGATACATTGGTAGAGAGAAAGGATTCTATCTAGAAAAGAGTTTCTCAGGTGGAGCAAGGTTTTTGAAGAGGAACCATAGAGGATTCTAGTTATTCTTCTCTTTTCACTGCCATAAAGGGTTTATCTTTATTCTGTTCATGTATAAGCCACACAGCAATTGGCATCCCCTTTCTATTCTCACCCATGAGAGTATATCTCTCATCTTCTACATCTTCTTCTAGTAGTTGTTGATGACATTTCTCGCAGATGAAATGTATGTCATCGAATACCACTCCCGCTGGGTTTTCCTCTAGAACAAATTTTTGTTTACATATTTCACATACCTCTTCTACTATACTCTCACCATCCCTTCTCCTTATATATCCTCGTATCCATAGAGAGCTATATAAACTAATGGTTTTCTGAGATATATGGGATACCACGAAATTAGTCGTTGATACTCCTTAAGCTATATCGCTGTCAACATGTACCGTGCTTATTGGAGGAGAAACTTTTATCCACAAATAATTTCTAAGCACCAATATATGGGAATCTATAAAACCTTAAAACTGTTTCAGGTTATTATCTCTACTGGAGAGGTGGATGGGAAACATGTTGGAAGCTACACCAAAAATTGAGGATATAAGTGGTTCTTATGCACGTCTAGGAGGGAAACCGAAGATTGCTTATTTCTCAATGGAGATTGGAATAGATGAACATATACCAACGTATAGCGGTGGCTTAGGTGTCCTTGCAGGAGATACAATAAAATCATGTGCTGATCTAAATGTTCCACTGGTTGGTATTACATTACTATCAGAGAAAGGGTACTTCTTTCAGAAGATAGATGACGATGGTAACCAGATAGAGCTACCGATCAATTTTAATCCATCTGATTTCCTAACTCTTCTACCAACTAGAGCTGAGGTTACTATTGAGGGTAGACCTGTTACTATTAGAGTATGGCTTTATCAATACCGTGGAATAGGTGGATACATTATACCAGTGTTCTTCTTGGATTCTAATGTAGATGGTAATAGCGAGTGGGATCGAGAGTTAACGAAGTATCTATATGGTGGTGACGATAGGTATAGATTAGCGCAGGAGATAATACTAGGTATAGGTGGAGTAAGGATATTGCAGGAGCTTGGGTATACGACTATTGATAGATACCACATGAATGAGGGGCATGCTGCATTCAGTACTCTAGAATTATATAGGCGGCTAGGGGATATTGAGAAGGTGAGGGAACAATGTGTTTTCACTACTCATACACCTGTTCCAGCGGGACATGACCAGTTTGATCTCAACATGGCTAGAGAGATGCTCGGGGATATGTTACCAGAGGAAATTTTATCAGAGGTGACATATGAGGGACGATTAAATATGACTAGGTTAGCTCTATTCTTCAGTCACTATGTTAATGGAGTAGCTAAGAAGCACGGTGAAGTATCTAGAAGTATGTTCCCAGGTTACTCTATTGATTCTATAACCAATGGAGTACATTCTACTACCTGGGTTTCAGAACCTTTTAAGAAGTTATTTGATAAACATATGCCTGGTTGGCGTTCGGATCCATATATACTTAGGTCAGCGTTTAGTATCAGTAAAGATGAGATTTGGGAAGCTCACATGGAAGCGAAGAGGATACTCATTGATTACGTTAACAGTAGGTGTAACGCTGGTATGAATTATGAGGATTTCACCATAGGTTTCGCTAGGAGAGCAACTGCTTACAAGAGACCGGATCTACTCATATCGGATATAGGTAGATTGATGCATATAGCTGAGAAGGTTGGCCCAATGCAGATTATATACGCTGGTAAAGCTCATCCTAGAGACTATGCTGGTAAAGAGATGATTAAGAAGATATATAGTACTATGAAGAACTTGAATACTGATAAGATTAAGATGGCTTTCATTCCAGACTACAATATGTCTATTGCTAAGATGATGGTTGCAGGAGTAGATCTATGGCTTAATACTCCTAGGAGACCTATGGAGGCTTCTGGTAC
>CAZCPZ010000191.1:0-3625 GCA_964499875.1 uncultured Thermoplasmatales archaeon
GGGAACTCTATCTTCTAAAGGTTTCCCCAGATGGAGAAGTTGAATGGCTGAAGTATGGTAGAGAGGATTACTATGAGAGTGGTTACTGTGTTAGAGAAACCAGTGATGGGGTTTTCATTATAGCTGGTTCCAGGCAACTTATACTTCCAAGAACCATTGATATCTTCCTTGATCTGAGTTTTGAAAACAGATGAGAATGGGTGTTGTATCTATCCATAAGATGAAGGATACCAAATTTCTTTTAAACTATTCTTTACTTTATCATGCGGGATTATGATTGTTCTTGGTATAGAAGGTACAGCTCATACATTTGGTGTTGGCATAGTAGAGGATGAAGATGGATGCTGCAGGGTTCTAGCAAATGTTATGACTACTTATACACCCAAGGAAGGTGGTATTCATCCTAGGGAGGCAGCTAATCACCATGCAGAACATGCTGCTGAGATAATCTCACAGGCGTTATCTAAAACAGGTTTCTCTATGAGGGAGGTAGATCTAATAGCTTTCTCAAAAGGCCCAGGGTTGGGTCCATGTTTAAGAACTGCTGCTACTGCTGCTAGAGCACTAGTAGCTACCTACTCTAAGCCTATTATAGGTGTGAATCATTGCGTAGCGCATCTTGAGATAGGTAGAGGAGTTATACCAGAGTGTAATGATCCGGTATTACTATACACCTCTGGTGCTAATACCCAAGTCATAGCGTTTGCTGAGGGTAAATATAGGGTATTCGGTGAAACCCTGGATATAGGGATTGGTAATTGTTTGGATAAATTTGGCCGCATAGTAGGTTTACCTTTTCCAAGTGGACCAGTTATAGAGAAACTAGCTTCAAAGAGTAGTAGGTATCTACCTCTACCATACTCTGTTAAAGGAATGGATATAGCTTTCTCTGGTCTATTAACAGCAGCAGAGCAATACTATAAACGAGGTGAACCTGTTGAGGATATCTGTTATTCTATACAGGAAACTGCTTTTGCAGCATTAGTGGAGGTCACTGAGAGAGCTATGGCGCATACAGAGAAGACACAAGTATTACTTGGTGGAGGAGTTGCCGCTAATAATAGATTAAGGGAGATGGTGAAAACCATGGCTGAGGATAGAAACGCTGAGTTTTTTGTTCCACCAAGAGATTTATGTGTTGATAATGGTGCTATGATAGCTTGGCTAGGTTTACTGATGTATAAGAGTGGTGTTCGTATGAAACTAGAGGAAACCACTATTGACCAGAGGTTTCGCACAGATATGGTGGAGGTTACATGGCGTTGACTAGAGAAAAGATACTCTACCAGGGTGCTGAAGCGAAGATTGTTTTAACAGAATACCTTGGTAGAAAGGCTGTTCAGAAGAGGAGACTACATAAGAGATATAGGATTAAAGAGATTGATGAACAACTCATATCTCTTAGGACAAAAGAGGAAGCTAAACTCATGGCTGCCGCTAGGAAGCAAGGTGTATCTGTTCCAATTATATACGATGTTGACCTCAAAAATGGAGTAATCACTATGGAGTACCTAGAGGGTAGTAGAGTTAAGGATATCTTCAACCTACTAGGGGATGATGAACGGAGAGATCTGTGTTATAGGATAGGTGAGAGTATAGCTAAGCTTCACAATGGTGATATCATCCATGGTGATATTACTACTTCAAATATGATACTATACGAGGATAGACTCTACTTTATAGACTTTGGGTTAGGTGAGATCAATAGTGAGGTTGAAGCTAAAGGTGTTGATTTACATGTTTTAATGGAGGCAATAGCTTCTACTCACGCTAAGTATACAGGTTACTTCACATATGTAATAGAGGGTTATCAAAACATCTACCATGGGGATGTGAAAGCTATTAAATCTAAGATGGAGGAGATCATTAGGAGAGGTAGATATAGATGAAGCAACTATATTTTATTACAGGTAACAAAGGTAAGTTATTAGAGGCTCAAACTAAACTAGGGGTTTTAGGTATCAAGATAGTGCAGAGAAACATGGGTTACCCTGAGATACAAGCAGATACATTAGAGGAGGTAGCAGAGTTTGGTGTAAAACACTTGGCAGAGAAGATAAACGATGCTTTTATCTTAGAAGACGCTGGTTTATTCATAGAGAACCTAGGGGGTTTCCCAGGTGTATACTCAGCTTATGTGTATAAAACTATTGGAATAGATGGTGTACTAAAACTATTAAGTGGAGTAGATGATAGGAGAGCTGTTTTTAGATCAGTATACGCATATAAGGAACCTGGTGAACCACCATTGTTTTTCACAGGGGAATGTAGAGGATGTATATCTAGGGAGAAGAAGGGCTCCCATGGTTTTGGTTTCGACCCAATATTTATACCAGATGGAGAGAATAGAACCTTCGGTGAGATGACGCCGGAGGAGAAGAATAAATTTTCACATAGAGGTAAAGCCCTTGAGAAACTCTATAGATTCTTGGAGGAGAACCTAGGTTAAAAAATTGTTTCCTTAGTGTTTTCTTCCAAGGTTTTAAGCCATTTCCTAATCTGTAGGTATCCAATCTTTTTCTCTCCATCTACCCATAGTATTGGTGCTGTCCTCTTTAAATCCTCTAATACATCATATGATCTAACAAACTCTAGTTGCTCCTCAGTCCACTCTGAGATATCATGTGGTAGTGTTACAAACTCTATATCTTCTCGTTCACCAAGGAGATTCCTTGTTTGCATACATTTAACACAGTTTTCTAATGAGAATAGTATTTTCTTGGACATAAAACCTCTTCTCCCCAAGATTCCTCTTTCTCATATAGAATTATCTGCTAATTTAAAATGTTGATGAAAAATCAGAGGAAGAGGTATCTCAAAAGAAGATGTATTCTCCTTTCATCTTTGGTTTCCATTACAAATATGAGAAACCGGCTTGGTCACGGTAAGATAACTACTACACGGAATTACATCAGGTATGCTGAACAATACTATCGACAACTACCGGAGGATTGGATTTCACTGGTTCTTAAACCACGCAAAAGAAGTGGTTGAAACAATAGTTGCAAAAATCAACAACTCGCCATTTTTCGAGATGTTGACAAGATTTTCTCCTTATGAATGGGATGGGCCAGGCCGGAATTGAACCGGCGACCTCCGCGTTGTAAGCGCGACGTCATAACCACTAGACCACTGGCCCAAAAATTTTTTCTCAATAAACCTGCATAGTGTAGCTATATATCAAAGTATTGGTAATAATCCCATGGTGATACATATGCAGAGTAGTTATTCCACTCTCTTGTTTTCAACTCTATAAAGGCATCGTATATATGACTGCCTAGTACCCTCTTCATCAACTCATCACTCTGCATCTCTTCAAATGCTTCTTTTAATGTAGTGGGTAACTCTGTTATATTATATTTCTAGCTGCGAGCTTTATAGACATCAACAAATTCACAGGATCCCCTGGATCAATCTTTTTCTTCACACCATCTAAACCACATTGCAATAGTACTGTAAACTGAAGGTAGAAGTTACCAGATGGATCATAACGGTATCTAACCTCTGCTCTATAAGTATTTGGTGTTGTATGATAGATCGGTACTCTTACAAGTACTCTTCTATTCTTAAAAAGACTATGTTACAAATATTGGAGCTTCGAAACCTGGAACTAGGGCGACGATAA
>CAZCPZ010000192.1:0-3621 GCA_964499875.1 uncultured Thermoplasmatales archaeon
GCTAAGTTTATTGTCTCTCTAGGTTTCGATGGTTATGCAATAGGTGGTTCCCTTGGTAAAACTAAGAGGGATATGTATAATATATTAGAGTGGGTGATACCTCTACTACCACCTGATAAACCTCGTCACCTACTAGGTATAGGGGTTGTAGAGGACATATTTGAATCTGTTGAGAGAGGCATAGATTTATTCGACTGCGTCTCCCCTACTAGGTTAGCTAGGAGTGGCTATGTATACATACGTCCTCCTCTTGGTACAAAGAAGAATAAGTATAGGTATAAGTTGAAATCCAGTAGATATAGATGGGATGGGAATCCACTTGATATAAACTGTGATTGCAGGGTTTGCAGGAACTATTCTAGAGCCTATATTTATCATCTATTGAAAACCGAGGAACTCACGGGTTATAACCTTATAAGTTTCCATAACCTATATTTTATGTTAGAGTTGATGAGAGAGATTAGAGAAGCCATTGGGAGAAGAGAGTTTAAGGAGTTGAAGAAGAAATGGATGAGTTAAACTGGTTTCTTATTTTTGGGATGAATAAAAAGACAAGGGGAAACAATGGGTTGTACAAGAGGAGGAAGGAGGTCTATAGGAATCTCCATGCTATGATATTATATGTAGCTGTGTTACTAGAGTTATCATAGGCTTTTATATGTATAGTATGTTTATGTGATGTAAACATCCTCTGTCTTTCACTCCACATCCAACTATATGGAGGCGTTGTATCTCTATATCTTAGTATACCATCTAGGTAGAATTCTACTTGTTTCAAACCACTGTCTTCATCAGTAGCGTTAACTACTACCTCTATATCTCCAATGGTTATCGTTACTAATGGTAGCCTCAGTAGTTGTTGATTATTGATGTATAATCCCTTCTCTGGTTGGATTATAGTTATTCTTGGTGGCTTATCATCTCTGAGTATAGTTATACTCTTGGTATCCTCTGCGGTATTCCCTCTTTGATCTATAACTATTAGTTTAACTATGTATCTACCGGTTTTAGTGTAAACATGTGTAGGGTTTTCCTCAGAGGATGTCTCTTTGTCACCGAAATCCCAGTGGTATGAGTAGGGTTTCTTTCCACCTGTTACCTCACTATGGAATCTTATTGGTACACCTATATAACCTTTTGATGGAGTATCTATGGTTACAGATAATGGTTTCTCTATATCAAAGTAGTATAGATTTGAGCTTCTATTATTACCGTACTCATCTATAGCCCAGATATAGAAACTATATCTACCTTCCTTAGAGTAGCTATGGTTGTAGTAGTATGTGTTATTAACCCTGTTATCTAAGATGGAGGTGTTTCTTATGATCTTGTTTTGATAAAATATTGTTATCCTTATGTCAGTTATCTTGCTATCATCTACTATATCAGCTGTTATATTAACATGGTGATTAGGTAGTTGCACCGTTGGATTGATACTTATATTACTTATGATTGGTGGTTCATCATCAATTATAGTGATGTTTCTACTCATAGTATCTATGAGTCCATCATTGTCTACAACTAGGAGTGTAACCTTGTATACACCGCTTCTATTATATGTATGTACTACTTCCTCTCCCATACCATGTAATCCATCTCCAAAATTCCAGTTATATAGTATTATATATCCATCTGGATCGTGGCTATTGGATGCATTGAAGTGTATTGGTTTGTTAATGGTTACATTTATTGGTTTATACGTGAAGTTTGCTATGGGTGAGTGATGTTCTCCTAGATAGTATTCTGTGGTTGATTCAACTAATGGATATTTATCTTCATCGAAACCTATGTTGTATGGCGTATCACCTACACCATCACTATTATTATCAGAACCATGGTAATCAGACCAGTGGTTCCCTAGATGGTTTAGGTGTCTACTACCATTGTATGCATATCTTATCTTCCATGTGGAGTTCCAATGATTTGTTGAGTTAAACACTATTGTATTCTCATTGTTGTTGATATTGTTGAGATATATGAGGTTATTGTTGGATGTAAATAGGAATAAACCATAGTTGTTCTCCTCCATCTGGTTACCCATTAAAATGTTGTTATTTGAGTACCATGCTTCGAAACCTCCCCCGTTGAGTTTAATTAGGTTATCAGTGAATACATTATTGTTTGAGTGGTTTAGATGGATTCCACACCAGTTATCTATGAGTGTGTTACTAGTTATATTATTGGTAGAGGAGTAGGAGAGTTTAATGCCTTGATGATAATTCTCTTTTATCAAGGTATTGATTATAGTGTTGTTGTTAGAGGATTCTAGATCTATGGCTACTCTAGTATCATTAACCATTAATTGTTTCAACAAACACTTATCTGATGAATCTACTTTGATTCCACATATAGAGTTGTAGATAGTGCAGTTGGAGATTCTCACATTATTAGAGTGGTTAACATGTATTCCTATAGATGAGTTGTATATCGTTATATTCTCAACCTCTACATTACTAGCTGTTATTATTAAACCAGTGTTTCCTCCACCATCTATAATTGGATCACCAATTAATATCAACGGTTTATAAACTATTATACCTTCTCTGTATACTCCATTATGTATCTTTATGATGTCTCCACTCTGAGCGATGTCAATAGCTGATTGTATTGGTTGACTTGATAAATGGAAACCTGTTTCATCTTTGAACCCTGTTGTGTTAACCTCTATTAGTCTTTTCTCTTCTAAAGCTGGATGAGAAAGTGTTTCACCAGCAGTGTCTAGGTAGATATGTTCTGGTAGTGGACCATTAGAGTAATCTCTAATGAATATGTATCTAAACTTGTTTAATGAGTCAAAAGAGTTATTCCAGACCCATACCTCTACTTCCTCATCTGGATTATAGGTATAGTAGTAGCTGAATAATTCTCTACCACTCCAACTCCTGGCTTTTATAAGCCATGTATCACATAAACCATTGAAGATAATCTTTTTACCTGTAACTGTTTCAAGGTTATCCTCTTCTCTTATACACCATCTTCTTTCACCGAGGAATAACATGTCTTCTTCAAATGTTAAACCTGTGTTGTTTGCATTCTCGGCTAGTAACCTCTTTATTCTACTCCAGTTGAGTTTGGTTTCATTATCACTATGTTTACTCCACTCTGTACCTGTTACACTCCTCCAGTATGCACTTGGGTTTCCACCATACTCTGGGTTAAGAGAGAACCATGGGGAGTTCTCTGCAAAGTCTCTCAGTGTAACAGGTGTTTTAAAGGTTTTATAGTGTAATCTGAGTACACTCTCAACTGTTCTATCTACATCTAGTTTATGGATAGTTGACCAGTTACTCCAGTTTTCAATGCTTCCTCTATCTACTTGGAATGGCCCTATTCCTGTTGAGAATCTAAAGTTTCTACCTGCAACCCTATGGTGGAATACATCAACCCCTGGGTTTCCCTGACTATGAGCAGTGAATCCACCGTATCCTCCCTCTGCCCATGCAATAGTTGCTATCCAAGCTTTATATTGATCTAGGTTTATCCTCCATGATGATCTATAATATTTCTCAGCGTATTCATCGATTAAACCTAGGAGTCTACTAGGTATAGCAGCCGTTACTGTTAGTTTACTATGATATGTTATCTTAGCCTCATTTGAGTAGTTACTCTCCCCTACATTGT
>CAZCPZ010000193.1:0-3608 GCA_964499875.1 uncultured Thermoplasmatales archaeon
CTATTAAGATTAAAAGGGAAACTATCACCCTACGCTTCTATAGCTCGCAGTATATCCAATATAAAACAACCATTATCTACGATTAAAGATAACCTAAGAGAGATTAAAGGAATAGGAAAAATAACAGAGAATATTATATTAGAGATCCTTGAAACCAAGTCTTCAAAATACTATGAATCTCTAATGAGAGACTAACTTCCTAGGTACAATAACCCATCCATCACTATCACCTATCCTCTCCACCTCTCCCTTGAGGTAATATTCTGCGGTTAAACAACATAGATAGGCGTCTAACTCATGTTTATTTCTAACATTAACTCCCAATATATCAGCTGTTCTCCTATAATCCCTCCTATAAATCTTTAAAATCTTAGCAGTAGCAGTAGGGAAAACCTCTATAACCTCATAATGCTTCGATAACCTCTCCGCTAACCTTGAACCTCTAATAGTTAGATCCCTCATGCTTTCCAGTGTAGGAGGTAAGGCACCGTATCTACGGAGAAGTTTATCTGCCAATCTAATACGAGGTTCACCTTTCATTATAGGAGCATCAATTGCTACTACAAGGGGTTTAAACTCTTCAATAAAAGATGTTATCTCCTTCTCTGAATAAACAGTTTTGAAAACTTTTCCCTCCCCCTCTTTAGCGCATAAACCCGTTGGATTAGAAGGTTTACCTGCTAAATCTACTCCTATAACAATCATTTCTCTTTTACAAATAGCTCGATCTTCCTTCTGCATTCATCACACAACGTAGTAGGCTTCCATTTTGCTTCCCAGAGAGAGTTAGAATACTGCATTACACAATGATTTAAACAATGATTGAGTCCAAGCACATGACCCATTTCATGTATAGCTTCCTTCTTAATTAGATCACTAGAATTCAACCTATTGAGAGATAAAATAGCTCCCCTATATATTGATGCTAAACCAAATACAAAATTCATACTAGGACAATATATATCTTCTTGAATCACCCAGAAACTGATACCCTCCTCTCTCAACAGGTTTTCTAGTAACAACTCTGCATTGTATTGTTCTCTCTCAGGGTGATAAGCCTCTACTGGTAGAGGTCTTTCACCAACAACTTCTACCTGAACAGGATAAGTATCCTCCAGGTTTCTCCTCACTAGCTCAACAGCTTCACTTGGAACCCCTGTATAGAATAGTTTAACCAACAACATTTCTACCTACACCCCCTGTTTAGCAACTCCTGTAGATACCTCTCGATATGTTCGAGTTTATCCATTATCTCCCATCTAGCTAGTATAGAGGAGGAACATTGTTTTAAATCCCTAAAACTTAGTGATCGCTGAGGGAGAATCCCTCTTTTTGTTAAACTCCTTATCCTCTCTCCTACCTCTCTTCTACTTATGGAAAGCTTCTCCGCTATCTCATCGAAATCAGTGGAGTCAGCTATTATTCTTAAAAAACTTTTATCCTCTTCGTTAATCTCAGATGTGTATGGTAGAAAACCATGGGTTTCAAATACTTCCTCAACGCATTTCTTAATCAGGTTTTCCAACTCTTCGGGGTCTAGTAATAGATAGTATTCACTAAGCTCAACAACTTCTACTCCTAGTTTCTCTGCTACTCTACGTGCTGCTTCATCTGAGAAACCCTTGCAGATAAGCATTGGTTTACAGTTACATAGATCCGCATTAGCATAGGTTTGTCGGATAGCTGCTACATCTCCTCTACCAGCTTTAACTTCAACAGCGTATCTAACACCGTTTTTATCCTCAGCTAATATATCAATCTCTGCTACCTTCTCATCACCCTCTATAATCTTATGGTTAATATCAATTATATGGAATCCTCTACTCTCAAGTAGTCTCCTAGCTATCCGTTCAGAAGAAACTCCTCTAGCCTTGGACATTGTTTTCTAAATCCTCCTCATCCTCTGCTTCTCTCTTCTTCTGCATCTTTTTCTTCTTCCAAGCATTAAGTGTTTCCTCAACTTCTTCTAATGGTATGAGATCATCCATATCAATTCTTCAATAAGAGCTACTATCTTAAAACTTCTTTGGATAAATAACGCAGAATCAAAGTATTGCCTCACCAATACTTGTCACTACAAAAAGGGAGCTTGATGTTCTTAGAAATTATGTAATTAGATAAAAATAAAAAATGATTTATAGATGTTTTATACAGGTGTACGAGTTATACAGAAGGCTCTTAACCAAATCATATGTTTTGGTTGCTATTAAGGCATCTATGAAAATAAAAAGCGCGCAAATGGAATAAGCTGCAGATCCATATCTCTCCTCGAGAAGTTGCTCAGTTAGCAACATAAGAAGAGAAAAGATAAAAGCTGATATAATCCTAACCATGGGGAGCGGAGCGGTACAACCTAGGGACTCTAGTATTTCCTCAAGGAATGCACCAGTCAGCAGTATAATAGTTGGAGCTACAACACCTGTAATCAGAATCCTTAGAATGAATGAATCAATATTCAGGGGAGAATTAGTAATAAAATATATACTTTTAAACCTGGAAACAATATGAAACAAACTTTTAAGATCTCTACTAAACCTATCAATAGATCCTTGAGTTTCTCTAGATGAAAATTTTTTATTCGCTCTCTCAGTAACGCTATACTCAACAGCACTAATACTGGGAACCATTAGTATCAGGAAAACAGCTAAAAAACAACCAAAAACAATTATTTTCTTCATTCCATCACCTCCAATAATAAAGATTTAGGATAAATTAGATTTTTTACGGGTTTAACAAAACCTGGAGATGGATGAGTTGTTTTAAGTAGAATATATATGATGGTATTGATGATGAAAGTAATGATGTTTGAGATTACTAAAAGTAAAGCAAACATATACATTCTCTCTCCAACACTCCATCTAAGTTGATGTTGAAGAATCCTGCATACTATCCAAAAAATTATAGCTGGAGGACCTTCAAGTCCTACTACAAGAGATAACACAATAAATGATGATACTATCAATACCCCTATGGATCCGTGTTCCCTAGCATATTCCTCCAAAGCCAGTAAAATATCTGATCCAAAGTGGTACACAAATAACATGAAAATTGTAGAATAAACATTTGCTAGGATAATCGATAATATAATCTCAATAAGAGCTATAATATCAATCGAACCACATGATAAAAAAGTTTTAACCCTGCTCAAATAAAAATCTTTATTCACTTTCTCAGCAACGCTATACTCAACAGCATCAATACTAGGAACCATAAGCATTAGAAAAACAGCTAAGAAACTACCTAATAGGAGTAGTCTACTCTTCCACATGATTTCGGCCCCCCTACAAAAAAGAATAATAGAGTAACGTTATTTAAATATTGCGAGAATAAAAATTGGTTTATAGAAAGGCTACATTAGATGATTCGCTGCACCATCTACATCCTCAACCATATCTCTAAATCAAAAAAGGGGAACATGAAAAAGTTTGGTTTTTTCTATCTAAATTATTTGAGAAGCTAAACACAGTAGAATGAAGATAAAATACGTCTCTTCTGAGTAAAAGAAATTAATCGCTTCTAAGGGGATCTAGATATTTACTATTAAGAATTCATCCATGATATATTTTGTTATTGCTAGGTGTGATAAAGAATAAAAAAGTATGTTTCAT
>CAZCPZ010000194.1:0-3598 GCA_964499875.1 uncultured Thermoplasmatales archaeon
TAAATTTTATAAATCTAACCTTGACTTGATGAGGTAATATTGGGGCAGTATCTATAATTTTGATGCTGTGCACTCTCTTCTACATGAATAATATTTTACAAGTTTAATTCCAGTCCTCTCTTATGTGATCCTACTTTTTTAATGTCCTTTAAAATCCCTTTTTGGGATAGATTAAATTCTTCATAAAAGAATCTTGCTCCCTTATGAGGAAACCTGTTTTCTAATCAAACAATTCAATTTACTTGTATAAAAGACAACTTGTAAGATTTTTGTTTTGAGTTAAAAGATTTTCCTCTCTGGAGTTACAGTATACTCTATAGAATGTTTGGGACTGCATATGTTAACGATTAAAATATCATTGAATTTTTAACTAGGAGTAGCGAGATAATAAAACTCTTCTTATTCACGGAAAAATAGATCTTTTAAGTAAATTATTACTAAAAATTTTATTTCTTAAAACCCGTGGATCAACAAATAGAGAGTTTCATCAGAGGTATACCTAAAGCAGAACTGTTATATCAGTGATAGTGGGTATCTGAGTTACTGCGTTTCATCAGAGGTATACCTAAAGCAGAACTTCACCTACATATTGAAGGTGCTCTTGAGCCAGAGTTGATGCTTAAACTCGCTGAACGGAATGATATCAAGATAAAATATAACTCAGTTGAGGAAGTGAAGAAGGCTTATGATTTTAGTAACCTCCAAGATTTCCTAGATGTCTACTATGAGGGTACTCGTGTATTAGTTGAAGAGGAAGACTTCTATGAACTCACATGGATGTACCTTAAAAGAATCTCCACTGAGAATGTATTGCATACAGAGATATTCTTTGATCCACAGAGTCATACCATGCGTGGTATAGATTTCTCAACAGTGATAAAAGGGATACATAGAGCCTTGGTTGATGGTGAGGATAAACTAGGTTTATCAACCAAACTAATCATGTGTTTCCTAAGGCATCTAGATGAGGAATCTGCTATAGAAACTCCTGAAGAAGCATTGGAATATAAGAGTTGGATTACAGCTGTAGGTTTAGATTCCTCAGAGATTGGAAATCCACCATCTAAATTTGAGAGAGTATTCAAAAAATCTAAGGAAGAGGGTTTCCTAACTGTAGCACATGCTGGAGAAGAAGGACCCGCGGAATACATCTGGGAGGCACTAGAGCTACTAGGAGTATCAAGGATAGATCATGGTAATCACTCATTGGATGACGAGAACCTAGTCATGGAGTTAGCTAAACGTAGAATACCTCTCACTCTCTGTCCACTCTCTAATCTAAAACTCAAAGTAGTTCAATCTCTAAATAATCATCCCTTGAAGACTATGATGAAAAAAGGATTAATGGTAACAGTTAACTCTGATGACCCTGCTTACTTCAATGGTTATCTAAATGAGAATTACTTAGCTGTCGCAGAATCATCAAACCTATCCTTGGAAGATATCTATCAACTCGCTAGAAACTCTTTTCAAGCAAGTTTCCTAGATGAAGAAGAGAAGAAGAAACATCTGGCTAAAGTAGATGAGTATAGCATTGGGAAAACAGAGAGAGATTTACCTATCTTGTAACTATTTTCATTATAAACTTGTTTACTAGTCTAATACGTGATAACTTTAGTAGTAAACCTAGTAGTTTCTGCCGAGGTTTTAGTATACTCACTACTCCTCTTCCATGGGAATTGGTTTTAAGATCCTTTATCTCCTCTTTGAATTCTACTTCTATTATATACTTGGATATAGTATTCTTCCTAGTCCTTGGTACCTCATGGTTTATAAGTAGGAATCTTGTGATTGCTCTATGATCATATTCAAAGGGTTCAATGGTTTTGTATAGATGATTATTGATTCTCTCTATAAGTCTTCTATACTTCTTTATCTCCTTTTTATCGATTACTCTACCCTGTGGGAGATTCTTATTCTCTATAAAGATTAATGCTGCTACACCAAATGAGAATACAGAATCCTCTGGAGCATAGTATTCAATATGTTTAACCTTATCATATAACTCCTTATAGTATCTCTTCATAGTAGCTATAGGTATCTTCGCTCCAAAACCATTTTTGAAGAAATCCCTGTTTTCTCTTCCAACATAATAGATATTCTCTTCTTCATCAACCCTTACTATATCCCCAGTATCTAGAAACTCCTCTGGATAAATCTTTTCTCTCCTCTCTGGATCTATCATATATTTATGCCCGAAACATGTTTTGATAAACAATTTATAGGTATCCCCGCTGAATCTCTTTAAGCCTAGTTGTACACCAGCTATTGGTTTACCCATACTAGGATTAAAAATGTTAATAGGTTTATCATCTAGTAGTGTTGTTAAAACCTGTTGTGTTTCAACGAGACCATAAGCGTTATGAAGCTTCAACCCCAGGAGTTCCTGGTACTCCTCTGCGGTTTTAGCACTATACGGTGCACCTGTTGAAACAACAGTTTTAAGTTCACTAAACACTTTCTCCTTTAACTCTGGGAATACTTTGATGAACTCTATTATAAATGAGAAGGAGGATGGACCAAGAGTTGCCACCTCTGGTTTCATCCTAGCTAAAAGTGGTACAACCTTCTCTGGTTTATCCTTTATCCAACTAGATGTAACTATACAAACAGGTTTCCCAATCCATAAAGCATTTATTACGGCTCTAATACTCACCGTGTGAGTAAATATATCAATAAAATTCCTACCACCCATCCCCTTGTTATATAGGTTTGAAGATTCATAAGCAGCTATTGTGTTTAGATAAGCCCTCTGAGTATAAACCAATAACTTTGATCTACCTGTTGTCCCAGAAGTTGTAAATATACTCATCTCCATATCCGCATCTGTCTCTCTTAGAATCCTTTGAACTAACTCATCTCTTAGTAAGAATCCCTTGAGTATAGGTTCAAATAAATATTTTTTTGTTCCAAAATCTCTTTCAATATCATAGAATGGTATATTATTCTCTCTAGCGGATTCCTTTATCAACTCTATTATTATCTTCTCCCTTTTATATCCTCTGAGTCTACTAACTTCTTCCTCTGGAGCAAAGATGAATCTACAACCTATTAGTTTTATCCAATTAGATACCTCATTTGTTTCAACCCACATTGGAAGCATAACTCTACAACCATAGGATACAAGAGCCAGGTAGAAGACAGCTATTAAACTAACATTTGTCACCATTAAATCAACTAGTATAACAGAATCCCCTGGTTTAACACCCTTGGATTCAAACTCCTTGTATAGAGAAGCAACAATATATCTTAGTCTCTCTAAACTTATATTAATAAACTCCTCATCATAATGACTCCATATGATATCAGAGTTTTCATCCCTATGTGGAAACCTATTGAAGATTAACTCTGCTAGGTTTCTAGCAACAAGTTTATCATTAATTCTTTGACTAGATTCTATCAACATATCAAACAAGTTTCCTTCTGTTTTCAACCTACCCCTCTCCTTGTTTAGATGAGTTTATAGGCAATACATGCTCCCTGGCATTCATGGTTCTTGAAGAATCTACAGTCTCTGCACATACTGGTAGATGTTCTACTCCACTTCAACTCCTCAATGAATCTAGATAACTCTTCAACCTTCTGTTTTAAATCTTCT
>CAZCPZ010000195.1:0-3582 GCA_964499875.1 uncultured Thermoplasmatales archaeon
GCTGGTTTATATAATGGTGAGCATTCCTTGTATATTATTGTTCATTGCTATACTCAGTACTCACCACTAAAAGATACCGTTTATGTTCCAAGGGATATTAATGTTGAGATAACCTATACTAATCCTAGTAGCACCTTGTTTAATAAGGATGAGTATGATTTATTGATTATAACTGATAAGAAGTTTAGTAGAGACTTAGAGAGACTAGTTGAGTATAAGAATAGTATTGGTGTTAAAACTATTTTGAAGACTGTTCAAGAAATCTATAGGGAGTATGATGGTAGAGATAAAGCTGAGGATATCAAACTCTTCATTAAGGATGCTGTTGAGGAGTGGGGTATCAAATATGTTTTATTAGCTGGTGGAAGAAAAGGTCAAACCTTTGACTGGTATATACCTTCTAGGAGGACTCATAATGATGATGGATGGGAAGGAGGATATGAGAGTGACCTCTACTATGCTGATATCTATAAGGTAGATGAGAATGGAACTGTTTTATTTGAAGACTGGGATTCTAATGGTAATGGTGTATTCGGAGAGTGGTCCATATTCGCTAATAGATGTGATATCATTGATCACCTACCAGATGTAGCTGTTGGTCGTATACCATTTAGGTATCCCTCTGAGGTTAAACCAATGGTTGATAAGATTATTAGCTATGAAACCAGTGTAGATGACTCATGGTTTAAGAGAGGCCTAGTTGTATCTGGTGATACATTTCCACCTGCTCGTGGTGCACCCAGAGGTTGGTATGAGGGTGAGATTGAGACTAATAAAACCGTTAATGCCTTGGAGAATATTGGTTTCACTGTGAAGAAACTATGGCTCTCTATACCAGGTGTATGGGAAGGTCCAGAGGATGTGATTAATGCTATCAATGAGGGTGTTGGTTTAGCTCATTTCGCCGGTCACAGTAACCCTGCTTCATGGGGTAACTTCCCACCGGATGCAGAATCTGAGAAAGAATTTGTTGTAGGATTAAATCTTAGACACATGAAGGATTTCACTAATGGGGAGAAGCTACCCGTTATAGTACTCGGTGGTTGTCATAGTGCACAGTTTAATGTAACAATGAGTAACATTATAAGGGATATACTAGAGTATGGTATCATGGGTTACTTCTTCAGGAAACCCTATAGATTCTACTACATGGAGTGGGTTCCTAGGGATCTATGTTCTTGGATACTATTAGAGAAGGATGGTGGAGCCATTGGAGCAATTGGTAACAGTGGAATTGGTTATGGCTATGTGAATGAGAATTGCACTGATGGCCTCGGTGGCTGGCTTGATCCACGTTTCTTTGAAGTTTATGCATCTGGAATTCATGTACTAGGTGAGATACATGCTCAAGCTATAACAGATTATGTAACGATTATTGATAACGTCAATAGGGATCAAATCGATAGAAAGACTGTTGAGGAATGGGTTCTACTAGGTGATCCGAGTCTACACGTAGGTGGTATTCCTCAATAAACCTCTTCCCCTCTCTTCTCTAACTCTTTTGATTCCCTTAGATTATTTTATCTAAAGTATATATTTTCCTGTTTATATATAGTTTATTCTTTCTAAAAAGGTTGTTTTTGTTTTCACAAGTTTTTCTTCTCGATTAGATATGATTTCCAACCCATGGGGTGATAGAATGGGAAGGGGTGATGAGTGATCTCCTTTACTATCTTCAACTCCCCGTGTTCCCTAAGATATCTCTCCACTATTTTAGTGGATATCTCCTTCTCTCTGAGTATAAATCTATTGTTTGTCCTAAGGATGTTTTCTATTATCAAGGTTTTTGGGTGTGCACAGCTAGATATTATCACTATATCAAAGTTTTCCGCTGGGTATCTAACTCCATTTTCAACTACTAGATCTATGGAATCTATGAGTTTTTTTCTTCTTATAACCTGTCTTGCTCTCTCTATAGACTTAGGGTTTATATCTATACCTGTCACCTTGGCATCTAGTAGTTTAACTAGTAGTATCTCACTTAATGGGTAGGATCCACATCCTATGTGTAATACTCTACTCCTGGGTTTAATGTTGAATAACTTGTATTCTTTGATGTATTCTGGTCCAATTATCTTCTCATAGTATTTCTCTAGAATTGGGAGTTTCCCTGTCAATAGGTCTATTAGATCCCAGGAGATGTTTGATGGTAGGTTTATGATTCTATTAAACACTCTGTTCATCTCTAGGTACTAGATGATGTTTACTGGTTTAAAAACTTAAGGGGGTTATATTTTTAGGTTAGAATCTCTTCCATGATTCTTTGATTATGAATTTGGATTCTCAACTTGTAGAGGATTTCACTAGGTATATGGAGAGGTATAGGTATCTATACATGGATTTGTCCGAGATTGTCTCCAAGCTGCTAATTGGTAACTCTGCTGCTATCATTGTTGATGTTGGTTGTGGACCAGGTTTACTAGTGAGAGAGTTAATGTCTTCCTCTACTTGTAGAATGGTTGTTGGCGTTGATCCATCTATATGTATGCTTAAAACCGGTGCTAGAATAGTTGGTTGTGGTTTTCTAGTTAGATCTATGGGTGAGTTCTTACCTTTTAGGGATTCTATTGTCGATTTAGTGGTTAGTAGGTTTAGTTTACCATACTGGAGTAACCCCAATGGTGTTTTCCAGGAGATATATAGGGTTTTGAAACCTAGGGGTTTTCTAGTAGTTGATGCTTTAAATGCTAGTTACTCTAGGTTGAAACTTTTTTTAACTAAGATATTCATGTTTATTAGAGGTGCTCCTAGGAGTGTTGTTGAGTATCATATTGATGCTTATAGTAAGGCTTATACCATGGAGGAGTTATGTGATATTATAATGGGTAGTGATTTTAATATAATTAGGGTGGATGATTATTCTTGGTTTTTCCGTGTAATTGCAGAGAAGAAATAATGTAGTTTTTAAGTAGTAGTTACTCATCTAATTATTTTTGGTATGCAGAGTAATAGTATTGTTAGATCAATTTGGTTGACATTGATACCTTTGCTTGTTTTTTCAATAGGTTTCATACCACTAGTATTATATATATGGCTTGTATTGTTTTTCATGGATTTCAATGGCTTTATAGAGTGGTTTCTATTACCCTTTCTATTGGCCTTGGGTTTCCTATTACTACTGGTATCTGAGGTTTTATTCTCTGGTTTCTTTATCTATGTTTTTCGTATAAGATACGAGCCGGGTGTTTATCCTTATAGTAATAGGGATAAGAATGCTTTTAGATGGATGCTTATCTGTATGCTTTATACTCCTTCTCGTAAACTCTTGGAGATTTTCCCTATAGGTGGTCTTAAGAGTCTTTATTATAGGCTTCTCGGTATGAGAATAGGTGAGAATACACTTGTTGGTGGCGTGGTTAAGGATCCATGTGTAACTTCCTTTGGTAGTAATACTACCATGGGTGAGTATGCTATTATATATGGTCATATCCATGATTACTCTACTGGTAGGATTACTATTAAACCTGTTAGTATTGGTAGTAACTGTGTTATTGGTGCTGGTGCTATAATTATGCCTGGTGTAGTTGTTGAGGATGATGTTGTTGTTGCTGCTGGTGCTGTTGTTCCACAGGACAAGGTTTT
>CAZCPZ010000196.1:0-3573 GCA_964499875.1 uncultured Thermoplasmatales archaeon
TCAAATATTTACCTATTAATCCAGCGTGATAGGAGGTCCCGCAACCAGTAATAATTATTCTATAAATATCATTTGATAGCAGGTCCTCTATTTCCTCTTCAAACTGTATTACTCCTTCTATTTCTGATACTCTACCCCTGTAAACCTTATGTATCACATCTGCTTGTTCATAGATCTCTTTTAACATGAAATGTGGGAAACCTGATTTCTCAGCGTCCAGTATATCCCATTCAACTATTGTTTCCCCTCTATTTATCATTCTACTATTATCATCCAGGATTTTAATGGTATCCTGTGTTATGATACATATATCTCCATCCTCAAGAGGGATTATTCTATTAGTGTATTGTAGAACCGCTGGTATATCAGAGGCTAAGAAGTTTTCATTATCCCCTATACCTACTATTAGCGGGGTTTCTCTCCTTGCTCCAACTAGTTTATCTGGTTCATCTAGACTCATTGCGACTATAGCATAGGAGCCTCTTAACTTATCTATCACTCTAGTTAATGCCTCCTCTAGATTATCTTTGTAGAATTCTTCTATTAGATGAACTATAACTTCTGTATCTGTTTGAGAACTGAAACGGTGTCCTTTTTTCTCTAGTTCTTCTCTTAGTTCACAGAAGTTCTCTATTATACCATTATGTACAATGGCTATTCTACCATTGCAGCTAACTTGTGGATGAGCATTTTCTTTACTAACCCCACCATGTGTAGCCCATCTAGTATGCCCTATTCCAATGTATCCTTTTAGCCTTGGTATTTTTTCTTCTAATACTGATATCTCTCCCGTTTCTTTAAAAACCTTTAACTCCTCTGATGATATTATCCCTATACCAGCAGAGTCATATCCTCTGTACTCTAGTTTCCTTAAACCATTTATTAATACCTCTAATGCATCTCTGAATCCTATGTATCCTATGATTCCACACACTTCTACATCACTATACTCCCAGTGGGTAGGTTATGAGTTATTCTACTACCAGGGTTAACCCGGCATTTCCTACCTATAATCACACCTGATAGTGTTGTAACATGTGAACCTATATCTGTATACTCCCCTATCATACTCCCGATCTTCTCTACCTCTACGAATTCCCCTTCTATCCTAATATTTGCTCTACCAGTGTTTGTTGAGAAACCTGTTCCTACTCTACAACCCCTCCCTAATACTGAATTGGAGATGAAGGAATGGGATTCTACTTCTACTTCATCCATTATCACACTCTCTCTAATCTCTGTGAATGGATGTATGGTAACATTATCTCCTATCGTTGTTGATGGGAGTATGCAAGCGTTTGGTCCGATCTCACAGTTTTCTCCTATTGCTACTGGACCAACTATGTAGCTATTGGGATGTATAACGGTATCTTCTCCTATGGAGATGGATCCTTTTAATACAACATTCCTCTCTATAACACCTTTTTTATTCGAGTAAGTTTTTTCTCTAAGCATAGCTGTATTGACATCTATTAGATTCCATGGGTACACAACGTCTTCCCATAGGTTTGCGGTTATCGCTGAGATCTCTACATTTCTCTCTAACAGTTTTTGAACCACTGTTGTTAAATCATATATTCCCTCACTGGTGAGTTTATCGATGTCTCTAAACACCTCTATTGGAAACTTGTGGATACCAGTTGATATAAAATTACTCACTTCTTCTTCTGGTTTCTCCACTATATTTGATACCACACTCTTTTTAATTGAGACTACTCCATATTTAGATGGTTGAGGGGATTCTTTGACTAGTAGAGCATACTCGTTTTTCTCTTCTAACAACTTTTTTATACTATCACTGTCAATAATATTGTCTCCTGGTAGTACAATAAAGGATTCGTCTAGGTATTCATATGCTTGTTGAAGGGCATGAGCTGTACCTAGTTGCTTATCTTGGTTAACATAAACTATATCCACTCTGTCTCTAAAATATTCTTGTATAACCTCTTTCTTATAGCCCACCACTATTATTATGTCTCTTACACCACTTCCTTTAAGAGCTTCTAAAACATATTCTAGTATGGGTTTATTTGCTACTGGTAGCATAACCTTTGGCATCGTCTCAGTGAAGGGTTTAAGTCTCCTCCCTTCTCCTGCAGCTAGTATAACTGCTTTCTGAATCATGTTGACTCCCCCGTTTCCATATCTGAATACATAAAACTTTATTTTAACATCTTCTTCTCCATAGTATTATTGGAAGTAGGAGTATTAAGTATTCGAAACCTGGAGATTCTATTTCAATTTTTTCCTTCTCATAGATTTTTAAACCATCTCTGATGCTGTAGGTGTAATCCCATTCTCCATCTCCATCTCCATCGATTAGGTACTCATCTTTTTTCAAACCAAGTTTTGTCTCTTGACCACTGGTTTCATTATAGAAGAAATCAAATGTTTTATCAGAATCTATATCAACTAGGTATCCATCTAGAGATATTTGAGTTGAATCGATATAGATTATATGTTTAGTTATTCTTGATGTTGTTTGGTTATCAGAGGCTTTTATTTGTATCGTGTATTTACCTGGTTTCAACCAGCTATGAGTAACTATTAGAGACTGGTTACTAGGTGTAAGGGTTGTATTCTCTTTGTTTCCATCACCCCAGTCTATAATGTATTTTACTGCATCTCCATCTATGTCTATAGTTGTTACTTGGAAACTGTAGTTAATGTTTATGGAGCCATTTAGTGGTCCATCGATTAATGGTTTAGATGGCGGGTTGTTGGGTTTGGTTATTGTAGCAGTGGTTTGATAGGTTGCTGCGGCTCCCTTTGTGTCTCTAATGGTTAATGTCACAATATATATGCCAGGGTTTTTGTAGGCGTGATGTACTATCTTACCTGTTGATGTATTTGTTCCATCACCGAAATCCCATTTATAGGTTAGTTTGTCTCCATCTGGGTCATAGCTTTTACTGGCATCAAATATTATGTCTTCTCCAACTAAACCTTGATAGGGTTCTCCTATAGAGGCATCTGCTGTTGGTGGATGATTCACTGGTTGAGTTTGAGGAGTTGGAGGAGAAGATGTAGTTGGAGGAGTACTATGGGATGTTGTTGGTGTACCACTCTCTGGGTTGGATAATGAGCCTTCATTACCATGTATATCCACAGCTGATACCCTGTATGTGTATACCTTATTGTTTTCTAGACTAGTGTCTCTATACTTATTGGTTGTAGTAGTAGCTATCAGCACATTATCTCTGTAGATATTATAATGGCTTATAGCTGTGTTATCTTGTGCTCGATTCCATCTTAACTCTAGTTTACCATCTTTTACGTCTTTTACTTCTAAACCAGTTACTTTACTAGGTGGCTGAGTATCAGCAGTTATTGTTACTGTTGTTAAATGCCAAGCCTCTGCCCATGCATAACCATCATAGATACTGGTATTAGAAGGGTTTATACCCGTTTTATTATAGGGTATCCATCTCCCTAGTGTTTTGTTCCAATAGTGTAAACCTATTAGTTGTTCCTCTCTTAGATCTTTTAGATCTTCTTTGGTATAGTATATGGTTATGTTTATAGGCCAGGTTATATTTGCATCAACTACTACACTGTAGAAGGTGTCTAGGG
>CAZCPZ010000197.1:0-3557 GCA_964499875.1 uncultured Thermoplasmatales archaeon
GTATGCTACATATACGTTTCCATGGTTATACTGGTAAGATTATGGGTAAACAAGGAGAAGCTTATCTTGTTAGTGTCAGAGATGGTGGTAAACAAAAAACCCTTATTGTTCGACCAGAGCATCTACGGAGAGGGTAAATAGTGGTGCAAGAGGAAGAAGTAAGGCTTATTTCTCTTGCAGAGGTTAAAAATATTTTGAGGAAGGTTGAGAAGGAACGTAAAGAGTTAATGTATGAGCAACGTATAGCATTGGAGCATGCCACTAAGTTTGCTAAACTATCTATTAAGAAGACTAATGAATTGATAAAGGAATTATTGGGGAATATAGAGAAACTTGAAGAGGTTCATGCATATAAGCTAGCAGAGTTATTACCAACAACTGTTGATGAACTTAAAACTATTTTTGCAAAGGAGAGGATAACCCTCACTGAGGAGGATATGAATAAAATCCTTGATATAATAGGGAAATACTGGAGTAAAGAAGAGGAATAGGAGGGGGGTTAAACTTTGGAGGAATATGTATATGTATTAGATTATCTACCAGAGGGGAGAGGAGATATTCCTCCTCATCGTAGATACCCTGTTGTATATGGTGTTGGAGAAAACCAGTTTACCCTCCTCGAACTCGTTCCAAAAGATGATGTGGAGATTAATATCGGTGAGAGAATATATGTTGGTAAAGATTTGGGGAGGAGAGAAAAGATTAAAAAGATTAAGGGTAGAGTGAACTATGATGATTTAACTTCTACGGCTCACGGTGAACTTCCATATATATTATTGGATATAGTTAAGAAGAGAGAACCTTATTTTGTCAACTTCTTCAACAATGCACCTGCTATCACAACTCGTTTCCATTCATTAGAACTACTACCAGGTTTAGGTAAAAAAATGATGATGGAGATTCTACAGGAGCGGAGGAAGAAAAAGTTTACTAGTTTCGAAGACATGGTTAACCGAGTTAGTTTCCTACGTGATCCAGCTAAACTTATAGCTAGGAGGATAGAGTTAGAGCTCTCTGATCCAAATCAGAAGTACCACTTATTTACTAGACCACCTATATCTAAAACTACCCCTAGAGTATGAAAAGGAAGGAACTAGGTCAACATTTCCTTAGAGACCCAAAAATTGCAGAAAGAGAAGTAGAATATGCTGAGGTTTCAAAAGAAGATGTTGTATTAGAGATCGGACCAGGATGGGGTATTCTAACTAGGGAACTCGCTAAGCGCGCTAAAAGAGTTATAGCTATTGAGATAGATAATCTACTCGTTTCTCATCTCAAAATTATGATGCCATCTAATGTGACTATTATAGAGGGAGATGCAGTTGAAATTGGTTTCAATACAATTCCACCCTTCAACAAGGTTGTATCTAATATTCCATTCAAGATATCTTCTCCAATAACCTTCAAACTCATTAGATACGGTTTCGATAAAGCTGTTTTATTGTATCAAAAAGAGTTTGCAGAGAGGATGATAGCAAAACCTAGAGACAGGAATTACTCTAGGCTATCTGTTGCAGTGTATTACAAAACGTATGCTAGAATATTGGAGAGGGTACCTAGGGGATGCTTTAACCCTCCTCCAAGAGTAGATTGTTGTTTAGTAGAACTTACACCTAGAGAGAAACCACCCTTTGAAGTAGCTAATGAGGATTTCTTCTTTGATCTAACTAGGGAATTGTTTAATCATCGTAGGAAGAAGATTAAACAGACTTTGAAACTATTATATAATAGAATACCTGGTGATATACCTTTTCAGGATAACCGAGTTGAAGAGCTTAAGCCAGAGGAGATAGGTGTTCTAGCTAATCAACTCTACGAGAAACACGGTGATGTCTTTAGATACTAGGTTTTTCTCACATAAACAAAATAGTTATCTGGGTAATTCTTTGAAACAATTTTGATAGATAATATTTTATCAACTTTGAAACCTGCTTCTTCTACATCGACTAATAACTCTCTTTTACTGTATAGATGATAGAATCTAGGGATATTAAAACCATTTTGTCTCCAATAAATTATTATATCTCCAAACTCTTCTCCTTTTTTTCTTATAAAAATTTTTTTAAGAAACTTCTTCCTATATTTATCTTGCCATCTAGACCACACTGATATTAAACCTTTTCCATTCTCCTTTAGTATCCTATGCATCTCTTTTAGTGTTTTTATTCTATTATCTCTTCCCTTTATATTATGTAGAGAAGCAACATATAATGCTGCATCAAACACGTCATTTTTGAAGGGAAGTTTCCTTAGATCTCCATGGATTAGATGAATATTGTTTTTACCCTTAGTTTTCCATTTAACTATTCTCAGTAGATTCCTCGATATATCTAAACCAACTACTTCTCTAAAATGATCACTACATGGTATAAGGTGCCTACCGTTTCCACATCCCAGATCAACTATAGTAGCATCAGATGGGAGAGATTCTATGAATCTTAGGCATATACCCCATGGCTTTTTCCTAGTTTTATCGAAGCTATCTGCTATAGCATCCCAGATAATCTCATTCTCGTCTTTACTCATCATCTACTATCTATGGGATACGTAGGTAGAGAAAAAGTTTTTCTTTAATTCCCAAGATGGGACTAGGAATCTAATAGGTTTTACTTATACGAATTAGATTCTATCTATAAGGTTTCTCTAAAAAGGAGTATTTAAATAATGTTTTATACATAATTTTTTACTGTGAAGAAGTTTGACCGTCATATTTCTCCATAGATACATAACTTACATAACAATGGTTCTTTTACTTATAGCTATAATACTATTCTCTACTCTGAACATCTTGAATACCTCTTCCTCACCTAAAGAGAGTTCAAAAGGCGGTGTAGATACTCCCTCTCTAGATGATCCCCATGGGGAACATGATTCTGATAATGATGGAGTACCGGACAGTGAAGATGATTTTCCTTTTGATTCAACTGAGTTTAGGGATTCTGATGGTGATGGAATAGGTGATAATAGTGATGATTTTCCTTTCGATTCAACTGAGTTTAGGGATTCTGATGGTGATGGAATAGGTGATAATAGTGATATGAATCCTCTAACGAATTTATCTATAACTGTTGAATTAGAGAAGTTTGAGGTTACATCTCGAGTTGACTGGTTTAAGAGAGCGCAGATCTACTTTGAAATCTGGATTAATGGGGAGAGGAAACAAGTATTTCCCAGTGATGGTAACTATTGGAGAACCAAGGTAGGGAGAAAGGAGGTTATAAACCAAGTTTTCACCTATGATATACCAGATGACACCAAAGAGAGATATACAGTTGTTGAGATAAAGATGTATGATCATGATTTCATTAGTGGAGATGATCTTGTAGATGTAGGTACTGATGACGGTAATCTAGTTCTAAGGTTTGATAATAAGAAGAATATCTTTATAGGTGAAGTTAGGGGTGTATCGGTTGGTTCACAAGCAGCTCTATGGTATAGTGTTAGTCATTCAGAGGAAGTTACTCCACCTGAGAAATATCTGAGCAGGATTTATAGATGGGTGTTTGAAAACAAGACTTATTCGATTCAATTGGACATACCTATAAGTAAATACGAGT
>CAZCPZ010000198.1:0-3532 GCA_964499875.1 uncultured Thermoplasmatales archaeon
TACTGCATTTGTCACTCTTTACAATCTGGAGGTGAGAATTTCTTGACAGTCTCAACCATGGTTTATAGTAAATCTCTTAAACCCATAACTAGTCTACTAACTCCTTTTGAAGCTTCTTCTACGTCAACGTTTCCATATGATATCCTAATAGATGGGTATTCAGCGTGGAAAACACTACCAGGTATAGTTATAACCCTATATTTCTCTATGAGTTCCTTTGCTACAAGCCAATCATCTCCACCTGTTTCAAGTCTTAGCAGGAAATAGTATCCCCCCTTGGTAATTGGGAAAACGATTTTCTCAACTAGTTGAAGCCCCTCGATGAAGATGGATCTAACCTCCTCTAGTATAGAGTAGAATCTAGATATATAGCTTCTACCTAGTTTTACAGCTTCTAATGCTGCAATTTGAGAGATAAAAGGTGCACATATATTAGTTGTATCTTGAACCTTTAAGAATTCATCATATAAGTTAGATGGAGTAACTATGAAACCTATTCTATAACCAGTCATTCCAAAGGATTTAGAGAAGGAGAAGAGAGTTATCGTATAATCCAAGGCGCCTCTAAAACTAGCTGGGCTAATATGCCTAGCGTCATCAAAGGTATAGTATTCATAGGCTTCATCAGATATATGATAGATTTCATTCTCTCTGCAGACCTTGTTTATCTCCTCTAATACACCCCTGGGATACACTGCACCAGTTGGATTATTAGGTGAAACCGTTACCACTGCCTTTGTTTTATCACTCAGTGCATCTACTAAGTTATCAATAACTGGTAGGTAATCATCATCCGTTGGTATGATAACTGGCTCACAACTAACTAGTTTAACAGCCATAACATGATTAAAATATACTGGTGAGAATAATATGATTTCATCACCAGGATTAGTAATTGTTAGTAGTGTGTTTATAAAAGCTTGGTTTCCACCAGTTGTAACTATAATGTTATCCTCCGGTGAGGCATGTATTAAGTTTTCTCTCCACAGTTTCTCTGATATAGCCTCTCTTAACTCATATAACCCTGCGTCACTAGTGTAACGAGAATTAAGTAGGTTATCAATTACTGCTCTAGTAACCTCATCTGGTGGTTTAAAGAAAGGTACACCTTGACCTAGAGATACAGCATCTCTTGGAATATCTACATTGGAGAGGAGGTTTTGAATCGGTGCTTTTTGAATACCTATGGTTCTACCTAGTTGCATAAGAGATTGTTTGTAGAGGATTCCTTGAATAAAAAGGTTTCCTCAACCTATCTGTTTCTGTTGAGTGAGGAGTGAAGCAATTTTTTTGATATCCTCAAATAACATGGTTTTAACCCTAGGGTTATAGGTTGCTACAGCTGGGTGGTATAAGGGTATAATTGTTATCATACCCATTAGAGTGGAAACCCTGTAAACCTTACCATGGTGGTTACTAATCTTATCATATGGTATACCATATTTCTTGAAGATGTATCCACAAGCAAATTTTCCAAGTGGAGATATTATTCTAGGTTGAATAATCTCAATCTGTTTATCTAGGTACTCTGTGCAAGCTGATATCTCCTCTGGATCTGGGTCTCGATTACCAGGTGGTCTACACTTGAGGATATTGGCTATATAAACCTCTGATCTAGTAAGATTTATTGATGCTAATAACTCAGATAGTATTCTACCAGCTCTACCAACAAAGGGTTTACCTTGTTTATCCTCATTGTAACCAGGTGCTTCTCCTATGAATAATACTTCTGCGTTTAGAGAGCCTTCACCTGGAACCGGGTTTGTTCTACTTCTCCATAGAGAGCATCTACGGCAGTTCTCGATTAGTTCAACTAGTTTCGCCATCTCCTCTTCCTTACTCATTCTAGGTTAACTCTCCCTATTCTTTTTGGATAATCCTTTAACATTTATATGATTTCATGTTTTTCCATGATGAACATGAACTATATTAGAGGAGGAGAACTGGTTTTTGTTAAACTAGATAGAGATGAGGAGATTCTGGGATCCATAGTAAAGGTTTGTAGAAAACTAGGTTTAGAAACAATAATTGTGTTATCTGGAGTTGGACAACTACACGACGTCACCCTAGGATACTATAGGGGTAAAGGTGATTACACACCAGAGGTATTCAGGGGAACCTATGAGTTATTATCTATGACTGGGAGTGTAGTTCAGCAGTTAAATGGAGACTATGTACCACACATACATGTGGTTCTAGGAGGTATAGATAAGAATACTATAGGTGGACACCTAATAAAAGGAGTAGTAGGAGTAACCTGCGAAGTTACATTATTATCTGGTAAACTAGGTGTTAAGAGAAGTTATAATCCGAAGTCTGGGTTAAATGAAATAGTATTCTTAGAATAAAGGATAAAAGTATTTGAAGGATGAAGAGTATTCATAAAAGAGGATTGAACCGAGAATTTAAATTGAGAGAAATCTCTTTAGTAGAAATTTAACTTGGAGGAAGGATTATTTATGCCTACACTTGCAGAGTACAGTGAGAAGATTAAGACATTGAAGCAAGCTAGGGAGATACTTAGAGAGGAGTATGAGCAAACAGAGTTTCATAAGAAGAAGGAGATGCATCCGCATTCAACGGTTCCACCGTCACCAGAGGATGAGGAGGTCTATAAGCTTCTAACGGCCATACAACAACTAGATTATTATATTAAGAAGTATCAAGATGAACAATTCCAGCTTATCAAACAACAAGACCTAGAGGGGTAGGAAACATATTTTCACATCAAATACACCCCTTATTTTCTCATACAATGTTTTCTCTAATACCAACTAAGGATTTTATAAGTACGATTATTGGTATAATCTCTAATCTACCAACCCACATACACATTACTAGAGTAATCTTCGCTAATGGATGCATCCCTATGCTAGTTAAACCAGTGGTTAAACCAACGTTTCCCTGAGCAGAGCAGACCTCAAGTATGATGCTACCAAGGGTTTCATTGGGATATAATAATAGTAGTATTAATACTCCTACTGTCAGTATTATAGTCCACATAAACGATATAATAGCGGCCTCATTTATTAAATCCATAGCATTCTCCTTAGATAGTGGTTTATCACCTAGTTTATGAACAAATACTCTACGAGGCGTGGATATAGCCTGCTTGATACGCCAACCCACACCTTTATATAAGAGTAGTGCTCGGAAGAGTTTTATTCCACCTGCTGTTGAACCAGCTGCTCCACCTATAATCATTGCTAGTGATAAAACTAGTTTAGCCGACTCTGACCAAGATCCTAGATCATCTACGGATGAGAAACCAGTGCAGCTGAGAGCGGAGATAAACTGGAAAGCAACTTTGGGGAAGGCTTTAGAGAAACTACTAGAGTTATTGATACCGCCTAGGTACGCTATACCTAATAGGGTTAATATACCAGTGACTATTAGTGTGATCATCGTTTTAAACTGTGCATCTCTTAGAAACCTCTTTATTCTACCGGTGAGTAGATCATAGTGAGCAGCAAAAGCTATGCTACCGAGAATCATCAGTATAACCACTATTAGCTGAGAGATTGGCCCGAAA
>CAZCPZ010000199.1:0-3520 GCA_964499875.1 uncultured Thermoplasmatales archaeon
AGAGGAGGACAACCAATAGAACTCCTGTAGATGATAAAAAAACCTGTAGTTTCTCTTTCTTTAAGTCAAGTTATACCTAGGTTACTAGATAAACTTCTTTCTCCAAGATTATATGGAGTTGTGATGCATACTACTTTGGCAGCATCAGCGGAATAGAAAACCTAGTTACTTTGGGTAAACGATTTAACCTTGATTCTAATTCTAAACAATAGATATAGTTAAAGAAAGGAGGCAGAGAGTATGGTAAAGGTTACCTTAAAGCATGTTGTATCTATCATATTTCTACCTATAGAATCATCTGCCTCTGACTGTTACATAAATTTATACAACTTTGTGGATTTGCTTAGAGGATCTGAGTGTTATAAAGATCTATGTGTTCTATATAATGCTAAAAATTGGATGAGATGGTTACAGCTGAGAAGATAATACCTAGTGATGAGTCCATAGACTCAGTATTTGCTCTCCCAAGGAGAAGAAGTCTTATAACAAATTACATTTAGCAGACGAACTCTTTTCTTGTGAGATTTTACCTTTTTCCAAGGATATATATTTGGGATGAATTTATTAAAAAACCTACTTAAGTATAGATCAAACAGGATTTCTAAAATCTCTCCATCTAACTATGTTAAAATTCTACAAAATTTCACTTGACTAAATGTTTAATACAAATGACTTCGTTTTAATACGGAGATGGGGTCTAAGAAACCGATAACTTCAAGGAAAAAAGCAAATTTCTATCGGAATTTGCTTGTTCTCCTGATACTATCTCTCTTATTAATGTTTATCTTTTTATTCTGGTATATAGACGTTCTTGCTGTAATGGTTTTTGTTGTAGTCATTATTTGGTTAATATACCCATACTATACCATATGGTGTAGAGGAGCAGCTGGTGAAGAATCTGTTTCAAAGATTTTAAATGATTTAGGAAACGACTATTTAATCGTGAATGATGTCCTGTTACCTGGATGTAAAGGTAACATTGACCACATTGTCATTGGCAAGAACGGCATCTTCATAATTGAAACGAAGAGCCACAAGGGACGCATCATTTGTAGGGGAGACTACTGGATACAGCAAAAAATTGGTCGTCGAGGTACCTTATACGAACCATACATCGGCAGTCCTAGCAAACAAGTCAAGAGGAATGCAGTTGCTTTAAAAAAATTCTTTGAGAAAAATTATCCGAGATTGTCACATGTATGGATCAATTGTATAGTGGTATTCACCGACAAAGACACCGTCTTGGAACTAAAAAATCCTTCTGTTACAGTATTGAAAATTGAAACGTTAACCGATTATATTAGAAACAATAAGTCGAAAATTGCTATTTCACAAAGTGATTATTCAGAACTTGAAAAAATATTTAGAAATTTAAAACAAAAAAATCGTAAATGCTTCCTCCATCATCTGCTGTCCTATAACCTTAAGGAATAAAACTAGCAGTTGATTAATCTTCTCTCGGTTATTATTTTATCTACTTTTATATCATGTTCCTCATGAGGTATACTTGGTAGTACTTGGAATTCAAAGGCTAAAGCTATCTTTATAGCTGAGGTTTTCTCTAGGAATCTATCATAGTATCCTCCTCCATGTCCTATTCTATATCCTTGTTGATCAAAAACTACTCCTGGTACAATTACGATATCTATATCATTTAGTGACACAGGTTTTATTTCTCTAGGCTCAAGGACACCATAGGATCCCTTAGTAAGCTCTGACCAGGAGGTTAGTATAGAGGGATATATGATGTTGTTTTTAATCTTAGGCACAACAACGGTTTTCCCTTGTTTCAAGCTTTTTTTAATCATTGTGTGAGTGTAAACCTCATTGTTATGTGATATATAGAACATTATCGTTCTGGATTGCGTGTAGATAGATGTTTCAAGTAACCTTTTTTCTATAACTCTGCTTTTTTCCAAGACAACAGTCTCATCTATTCTCCTTCTTTTTGAGAGCATCTCTCTTCGAAGCTGGTTTTTTAACTGCTTAATTTGATTCATTAGGGTACATTTAAACTTCTAGCCTCTCTTTAGAGTTTTTCTACCTCTGCCTTTAAACCCAAATATATCGTTGATAAACGAAAAAATAGTCGATAAATTATTAAGGGATAAGGTGTATACTCCCTATAGGAGTTTTCATCTTAGAAAGAGGTGGGGTACTAGTTTTTATGCCTCCTTTGCCTTCTTTCTCCCACCTCCACACTACCCTCTCCTATTTTGAGTATTACTTCTGAATGCAAAAATATGGAAAATGGGATTCCTTAACTAGTATTTGCGTTTGTATATCTCAAGAGGGATTAACATTACATGATACCCAATTATTAAGATCCAGTTAAGAGGACAATCCTATCCCTATTTTATAAGACATCTTCTAATCAATATAATAATCAGTGCGGATGCTACAAAGGATATAAACTCGAAACCAGGTGTATTACTATTATTCATGCTCTCATGGTTACTTCCATTATAATGGAAAGAGAGGAGCGCCTTCTCATTAGAAACTACACCATTATTATATGAGAATGATTTAACGACATTACCTACTTCAGCGGAGAGATAGAAGATATTATAGCTACTACTATTAGTATCATTAACTGGGTACTCTCTGATTTCATAGCATGAGAAGCTACCAGCTGGAACACTAACCATAACTTTTCTAGTACACTCACAGATGAATGGAAAATTGAATTCATAATGATGACCATTAGAGGTAGATTATAATAATTTGGGTCATCTATCCATTTATCTCCCACCTCAATGAGATAACACCATCTACTCCATGGGTGTTTAAATAAGGTTGTAGTATTATCATCCCAGTGAATTGTTTTTTATCAATGATAAATTAGAGAGAAGATAATAACTTGTTATATTACTCCATCCTTCGATGATTTCACTGTTGGATTCCATAATATCATGGATTTCTCTAACACCATGAGCGACAGAGTAAGTAATTATAACCCTAACTTGTATTATCAATAGTTATATTATCATATCCTATAACCTCTTCCCTACTAGTGCTATTGCTATAGATTGTCTTAAAGTGAGGTGGTGGTGTAGTGGAGTGAGATGTTGTTCTATATTCCCAGTAATCACCTATACTCCATTTAGGTTGCTACATAATAGCGTGTATCGAAGAAACATATATTTATGAGAAAGATCATGAGAAACCATGTTATTAACATCCTTCGATGTTTATGGAAACACATGATCCCCTCCTATATCTCCATACTATATAACTTCTCTTTCGATCCTTATAATACTTACTCTTTTAGTTTAGAATAGATAAACAAGAAGACTCCCAGTTTTAATTGTAACAACAAGGTTTTTTCTCAATGTCTCTCAGGTACATATGAGGAAACACTGTATATATCTTAAAAGAGTAAGTAGTCTCCATCACCATCGAGATTACTCTAGGATTCCTAGTTTTGAGAAGATTTATCGTGGAGCCTCTCTTGTTTACTATGGCAAGTAAAGATTCGGCGACCTACCTATGCTTGGTTCTTATTGTAGAACCCTATTTG
>CAZCPZ010000200.1:0-3510 GCA_964499875.1 uncultured Thermoplasmatales archaeon
AAACAAACCCTTCTAGGATGTGAAAGAGACATGAAAAATGGATTATCAAGAGAAGCAATTGAAGCACTAAGTAACAGTGATGAATTATCACAAATCAATAATTGGGCTAGACTATGGATTAGAGGGTTTATGTAAAAACAATTAAATAAAAAGGCTCCTCTAATTTAACTAAAAAGAGTGCAACCTTGTAAATCTCTTTTCTCTTCTACCCATTATTTCTTTCATTCTTAAAAAGGAAAAACTTGTGTAAATACCACCATGTTTAACCACAAGAGCATGATTGAACAAAAAGAGTTTTTTAAACCAAAAATATTAGAACTCTCTTCTTATGAAGAATCAATTGGTATTTCTTTTGATCTAAGGGTATTACGTTAGCATAGAAACAGTAAAAAGGAAACCTTGGTTAAACTAATTATAAATCAAAAAGGTGAAGAGCCTTGATGGGTGGAGATACAACAATAAAAGTTTCAAAAGAAAACCTTAGGAAACTTAGTATACTTCAAACCAAATGGAAATGCACTAGTATCAACGATGTAATCTCCAAGCTATTGGATAAGGTATCGATATATTAGAGAGTAGTTAACCCATAGGCATCCTCTAGTAGCTCTACTAATCTATCAGCAAATCTTGCAAGAGGAGCACCATCAACAATATCATGATCCACTGTCACCGCTAAGTGTAGGTATTCTCTAATCATTATCTTATCATCAACTACACCCGGTTTCCTAGTTATCCCACCCACTGCTATTGCTGTCGGAGTTGCACCACCAAGTGTTAAAACCCAACCAGGTAGTCTACCCTTCATTCCAACAGAGGTTACACCTACGGTGCCCATATGTTTCTTCTTAAATAACCCCCTGTATCTAATCAACCTCAGTAGAATCCTCTTCATAAAAAGAGGCATGCCTATAATGATTTTCTCTATCCTTGTTAATGTTTCACCTAAAACTGTTGTTGACTCATCTATCTCCTCTCTCTGAACTCTTCTAATCTCCTCGGTGATCTCCATAATTGTTTTCTCATTAGCCCTCCTAATAATATATGCAGCTAATACTGGTTTCCCATCTATCATCCTCTCAACAGGTATAGGGATATCAACGTCTTTGAAAACCACTATCTTCCTTCTACCCTGCCTATAAGCATTCAATAACCTGTGTTCACCAACAGCTTGAGCAACACATTTAATCAACCAACCAGTGAAGGAAACATCTCTACCCTCCTCTTTGAGCTTCCTGATGAGTTCCCTAGCCTTAGTTACATCAACCTCCAGTAGAGCACGAAGCGAGTGTTTCCTCCGACCTTCCTCTACTATCAACATTATATTCTCTCGTTTCTTGGTAAAAGGTTTAAACTCGTATTCACCTAAATCCTCTCTATACATATATCAATCTCCCCTTCTATGAAAGGATTATCAAACCAGGTGATACCACCTAGCTTTATATAGGACACGATGTTTACCCCTTAAATATGTCTCTGAATCCAGAGGATATCACAAATGTTATTGTTGCAGGTAAAAGTGGTGCAGGTAAACAACCAAGGATCGATGTACTAGTAGAGGAGTTCAAACTAGAACAGTTATCCACAGGAGACATCTTTAGGTTCTACCTTAAGAAATTCAGTGACTACAATTATCAAGGCAACCTAGATGTATTCTGGGATGAAACCACTAATAGATTTATACCAGATGAGGAGATCGCAGAGAAACTAGGAGTTGATGACCCAGAGGTTATACTAGGTTTAAAAGCAAAATATTTTGTTGATAGAGGATTATTCGTACCAGACTATATAACAAACACCTTATTTGAATCAGCTTTCTCAAAGAAGAATTATAGGAAACAAGTTCTAGATGGGTATCCAAGAACAGTTGATCAATCGAAATTCCTACTAGATTTATTGGATAAGCATGACTCAAAAATAGATTTCATCTTATTAGTAGATAATAGTGATGAAAGAATAATTGAGAGAACAGTTAATAGGAGAATATGCCCTAAATGTGGTAGAGTATACCACCTAATATATAAACCACCAAGAAATGGTAGATGCGAGGTTTGCGGTGTAGAAGTAATTCAACGTTCTGATGATACGGAGGAGAAGATCAAATCGAGACTACGAGAGTTCAGAGAGAAAGCCTTACCAGCTATAAACTATCTCAGAGACAAGGGTATACCATTGGTGACAGTACCAGGACACCTTGAAGTGTTCACACCTGAGAATGTTAAGAGAAGCGTCATGGAAGCAATAGAGAAACTATACTCCAAAGCGATAGGTTAATCCCCTAGTTTAAACCATTTCCTCTTCTTTATCCTACCCAGTCTTAGTATGATAAAAGTTAACACTGTTGCAGTTATTGGTAGTATATAGCTACCGAAACCCACTAGTAAACCTATAGCAGCTGTAACCCAGAGACTAGCAGCAGTTGTAATACCCATCACATTACCCTTAGTAGCAATAATACTACCTGCTCCAATAAAACTAATACCAGTTACTATACCAGCTGCAATCCGCGTAGCATCAAATAATCCAACAGACTCTTCTCTTAGTAGATAAAAAGATGCAATGGTGAATAAACAAGAACCCATGCAGACGAAGATATGTGTTCTAAGACCAGCTGGTTTATGCTCAATCTCTCTTTCAAAACCAATGATTGCACCTAATGATACAGCTATCAGTAATCTAATAATCACTTCAACCTCACCCATATCTATGAAACCACTCAAACCAAAATCACCTCACACTATAGTAGAGGTATTCTACTTTAAAAACTTCCTCAAAAATATAGGTTGAGGGTAGTAAACTTAAAGGATACCAAGTTTTATACTCCTCATTGGATCACTATGAAACCAGTTATACGTAAACCAACAGAGGATGAAAAAAGAGAAGCAGCTACTTGGCCAATATGGGAGAAGGAAGTCTCTGAGTTCCCATGGGAGTATGATGAAAAGGAAACATGCTTAATACTTGAAGGCGAGGTTACAGTGGTTAACGAGGATGGAGAGGAGTTTCACTTCGGAGAGGGGGGACTACGTTGTATTCCCAAAGGGAATGAAATGCACTTGGAAGATAACCAAAGATGTCAGGAAACACTACAAGATAGGATAGAAAACACCCCATGGGTATCATTAGAATTGCGATTATATACTTAGGAGTATAGTGTAAATCCTCTCTACTAAAAAGGAATATAAATATAAAAGAAGTATTGTTTCCCTTAGAATCATGGATAAAAAACTATATTGGAGTCTCCATTTACCTCCATTGATTCTACTTCAAGCAACTCCATTCTCAGATGAAAACTTTACACACTTCATTGAGAAACTCCCATGGATTAGTTGGCTCGCAGGATTAGGATTCCTAACAGCCTGTCTAGTATTCCTCGTGATACCTCTAGTTATAGCACTCCTCCTATGCGTATGGATATATAAGGATGCAGAACAGAGAGGTAAAGAAGGAATACTATGGGTTATACTACTACTAGTAGCAGCAGTATTATTCAACATCCTTGGAGTATTATTC
>CAZCPZ010000201.1:0-3495 GCA_964499875.1 uncultured Thermoplasmatales archaeon
AAGATGGAACTGGGTAATCTTCACCATCAAATTGAAGGATGGAACTGGGTTCGAGTTTTATGTAGGTGAACTCTCAATGATGACACCTGAGGCTAGAGAGAAATTCATTGCTAAATACAAGGAAATTCAAGAAATTCTTGGAAAATAAAAAAACCTCTCTTAGAACACTCATAAGTAGTCCTATCAAAATACAAAACAAACTTGTGATCTGCTTAACACCGCCAACTTAATCTCATCCAATGAGCTATGATTGAGAGGGATTATTCCCACTGTTTTCTTATCTCTAGTTTTTTGATGTATCCTCCTCCTTCTCCAAGAGATTAATGTTTATACAGTTTCTAGTCTCTGTAAGTTCATAATATCATTGGTTTTTTCATCTATGAGGATCAAAATTTTTTTATTATCGATAGTACCCCTTATTAGGAAAGTAGCGGAGTCTCTGGAGATAACACCTAGTAACGAAGACTACACAATAGGGAAGATATGGTCAATCTATAGCGCTCAAGATGTAGTTTATTATACCCTCCATAATAAGCTTTTTTTATGAAAAAAGACTCGTAATTCCAGTTACCTCTTGTCTTCCCGTAAGAGAACCTACGTGGTTAAGAGATTTTCTATCAACTTAGCTCCATAAACCCATCAAGCACCCTGCATCTAATCCCATCCAATAAAAAGGTGGGGGATACTACCGTCTCCTCAAAATATTTTTCCTCAGAAAGTTAACCCCTCTCAATTTAAAAACAGAAACCTTTTCACCTAAAAACAAGTTTTTATTTCCTTTGAATTCTCTCTAATTCCTAGAACTCGTTTTCCATGGAAACCCAAGGAATTTTTATTCCTCATACATATAGGATTCTAGATATGGATTTCCAGTATGTAGATATCTCTGAGCGTTCACATCATCTCTAAAGTAATAATCTAGGAAGGCTGCTGAGTAGCTAACAATAAGCCTAATGTTAATGCATTTATCATAGCATTCTTCCACTGATGTATATTTTCTCCATCTACAAGCAAGGTTGCTCCACACAAAGTGAGTACCCCCTCTTAACACTAGGAAATACTTAGGTGAAGGTAGATTATCATATACCTCCCCTATATATGGTGTTATATCCTTATCTAGTGTACCACCCTGTATCATAATAGGTGTACTGATAGAACTGAGATTACTAAATGGTTGAATAAAGGGTGAAAAAAGCAGAGCAAGTTTAACTCGTTCATCTCTCCAACTACTCCACCCACCAACTAAACCTAGGGTAGTATATCCACCTAGTGAGTGTCCTATACCAGCAATCCTACTGCTGTCAATGGACCCCCCAAATAAGAGGTCGCTATTATTCAGCTCTATTAGTACATCTATTAATGCTTTGATATCCTCTCGCCTATCAATGAAGAAGGAATCATTCCATAATACTTTACTCCTCTTAAGGGTTGCATTACTCCAGTTGAAAGTAGCGTCATCATGATCTATAGATGCTACAACATACCCCTGCTCAGCGAGCTTCTGAGTGATAAACAAGGATTGTAAACCATTACCCTTGTAACCATGAGAGAATACTACAACTGGAAAAGGCTTGTCGCTCGCTATACTACCATTTACTGCTACTAACCCAGTCATATTAAGATACCTATACACAGCGGGTTCATCACTTGAGGGATACCATAGATAAATGGTTCTATTCTTCACCTCTCCAAGAGAATTAGTATATGTGAAACTCCTAACAGTGTAACCAGCTACATATTTTGATTCACCATAAAATCTACCAGTTGAAACACATCCACTCAATAGTAAGATCAATATGATTAAACTGACTATGAGGTAGCCTCTCCTCATAAGGATCCCCTCTTAACCCAAATTCATCATCCATATCCATTTCTCATCGTTAATAGTTTTCCCATCAACACTATAAGTAACTATTCCTATTCTATGTTTATTGAAACCTTGTTCATCATAAAACCAAGTATATGGAGATATCTCATCTATATATCTAATCTCATCATCGATGTAGAATGTAACATTCTTTATCTCGTAATACGAGTTATTCTCAGTTTTTGCTTCAATAGTGACACCACCAACTATAATGGTTTTACCAACATAGAGGAGTTGGTTATCCAAGAAGTATAAGTAACCAGGTTGAGGTTTAGTAATAAAGGCTCTAAGTTTAGGTGGCTCAGTAACCTCTCCACTTATAACCCAATCTAATAGGGTCCATAATAGATACCAGTCTGAGCCATTATCATCAAACTCATCAGCGAAACAACTGTTATCTCTAAGGCTATCCTCCTCAATCTCTGGGTGAGCTCCTATTAAGACTACCCTACCCTTACCGTATCTAAAAGAGATAATAGCTGGTTTATCATCGTATTCTCTCCAAGTAGCTATAACATCTATGTTTTGATTCCCATATGGTTGAAAATAGGGTCCACCATAGTATAACATGTATTCTATAGGTGGCTCAAACTTATTTATAGGATGAGACTCGTTGATATCTAGTGGTGTCATAGTATAGTTACTCCAAGGAGCTATACTATGTATAGAGCCAGAGGCTATTCCTCTGAAGATTTTAAGAGGATAATCATATGTCACACCTTCAAAAACTACTTTATCCGCTGCTAGGTATGCTCCAGCGCATATACCAATATAGCCTAAACCATTGAATACACCTCTTCTAAGGTTTTCAAAACCATCATTGGATATAGTCTCTATATATTCTCCTGCCCAGCCACCTGGGAAGTATACTACTTTATACTTTGTTAGATCCCCATGGTTGATTTCATCCTCTGTGATCTCAACCCAGCTTATATTCTTCCAATCTAGGAATCTCTCAAAAGCAATAACGCTAATAATCCAACTTCCATTACCATTATAGATAGCAACTATTGGTTCATCAGTGAACTTATCTCCACTATATTGATGGAAAACAGTCAATGGTAATAGTATAATGAATATTATATTAAAGATGGAGTATAGTGTTTTCATACTCTGTTGATTCATTATCATTATATATTTTAACTCTCATTTTATATAAACCTGGTTTATCATTGAAGATATACTCATATGGTTCCTCTGTATCAACATATACTAGGTTATCATTGATATAGAACTCTACTTTATCAACATGTTTAGGATACACAACGGGTTTAATAGTTACGTCTCCTATCACAAGAGGTAGATTCATTGGAATAAATTGTTTATCGAAGAAGCAGAAACCCATAGGTTTCTCTATATAAACCGCTAGATGATCCCTCATGGCACTAGTAGCGTACTCTATTATAGATTCTAATCTCTTGTTTCCTCCATCCTCCATCCAGTACTCTATATAGCTAGGATCATAAGTAAGGGCTTTCTCAATGCTCTCCAGCAGGACTATTCTGGGGTAACATGGATACTCTCTATTGTTTAGTCTACAATCATCTTTATACCAGTTAGAGGCTGCTGCTAGAAGTTGTAAACCAATATTTGGTGTCTGCTCCACTAGTAGTTTAAGTAAATATAGT
>CAZCPZ010000202.1:0-3494 GCA_964499875.1 uncultured Thermoplasmatales archaeon
GGTGAGAAACCATGGCTCTCATAGAAGACATGGTTATCACCGGGTTGATATACTCTAATATTTTTTAGATAAACATTGTCTTCATTAGTTATGAAATCAGCTAGTTTTAAAGCCATTTCTCCTTGAGATATTGTCTCGCTCCAAAGCAACTTGGTTCCGTCATGTGAGAAATGTGGATGTAGAACGGAGGATAGATGTGTTGTTGGTAGATTAGTTAACCTCCAAACTTTTTCTCCATCGCTACTCATAACATATAGATCATTGTAGTATCCAACACCAGGGGTAGTGAAACCTGGGTTGATATCTGGATGTTCTTTTTTCTCAGCTTGAAAAACAATATATTTTCCACTGGGATGCCAACTTGGGTTACCGATATTCTTATTTGGTAGAAGAGAGTGATCTTTAGTTAAACATTTAACATCTGAGCCATCAGGTTTCATAGTATATATATCATAGTATCCATCCTCTCCTAGTCTATCAAAAACTATTAGATCATTATTCTTTGACCAATCTACTCTCCCACCCTCTCTTGTTAATAGAATCATGGGGTAACCATTATTTCCTTCATCATAGAATGAGGGGTTAACAGTGAGAGAAGTTAAGAGTAGTAAGATAAGGAATATCGATGATTTAATCATACTATCTCTCCCCTATCAATATGGAATTTTTTATTTCAAATTATTTTAATGATTTATAAGGTTGATTATTGTAACCCTCATCTCATCACTAATTGTTTCCTCTCTACTATGTGCAATGGTTTTTATCCCATGTTTACCTATAACTGGTTCATCCCATAACCACTCATAGGGTGCATCATAATCTATACACCTAGATTCATCATCGATGTAGAATTCAACTATGTAATCATTATCCTCTCTTATGGTTTCTACTCCTGGTATCTCTATGATTGTTATGGAGTGAGGTGGGAAACCATAGGTGAATTCCTCCTTTATTCCATTATAAATATTTTCCTTGATATCTACTCTATGAGTTTTCTCTGGGTTAACCTCTATGTTTATACCTCCAATAACTAGGGTTTCACCCGGTAAAGATGTTATATCTCGGTTTAATATATAGAGATGATTCCTCTTTGGTTTCTCAATTATATGGGGATCATTATACGTGGTTATATCCTCAGCGGTTAGAGTATACATGGTAGCAGATGAGGATAAACTAGAGAGACCATTGATTTCAAATCTTGCTTCTATAGATTCATTGTGATGCTTGTTTATAACTAGTAAACTCAGTTTATCCTTATACTCGTTTACAGTAGCAAGTGCTTCAAGGTAGGGTACACTATACTTTTCATCTCTATATGTTACATTATACGTAGGGCTACCATCTACAATGATAGATACTAGATTAGGTTGTAGGTGTTTACTAAACAACTCTAAACTATAAGAAGCAGCCATCCTAGTATAGTATGGAGGAGGATATAGTATTGGACTATTCCTCCAAACACCTCTACTAGGAGTTGGAGATATTAGACAATGGATATTAGCTACTGTAACATTGTTTTCAATGAAAACCTTTAGCATCCCTGCTACATAGATAGCTCTAGTTAGGGATTGACCAAAGCTAGGCGTGGGATCAATGATAGGTGGAATAATATTGTATTCTGTTACAGCAAACTCTATATTGGAAACCCTATTCTTAGCATACCTCTCTATGTATCTATGTAGGTGATCTAGTTTTAGATTCAATAGAAGCGGAGATGTTATAGCTTCATAATACAACTTTTCTATATCCCTATCTGATTTTAGTCGATAGTAATCATGAATTATAAGGAAATCACATGGGTGTCTATCACCCATTATCTCTATAAACTCTAGGTTAGAGAAGCAACTCCCTATCTTGATATCACTATCAACATATTTCATTGCATTATAGAAGTCTATGAATCCTTCTCTTTCACACTCATAGTTTACTCTAATCTCTACTCCACTTGGAGGAATCCTACCATGAACTCCATCTCCAAATCTTATCCTCCCATTTCTATAGTTAAGCTCATAAACCTTGTCATCTGAGTCAGCTAGGGTTAAATCCTCTATTCTCCGCCATCTCTCCCCATCAACAAATACTTCTTGGGTACCTGGTATAATTGGTGGATACTTGATGTAGAAGACTTGGTTTGGTGTACCATTAGATTTTGAAGCTATTTCCCTCCAATCTCTATGTTTTCCAACTGTTTGATTAACAAATCTTTCTCTTCCACCAAATGCATACCTAGTTACATTATGTGTCCATGAATACTCCCAGTTTCCATAGATCTCATTACCGATCTCCCAGTAGGTTATATTATACCTATGGGTTTTCACTCCTAGTCTCCTCTGATTCTCCTCTCTTAGTTTAGCCCAATAACTAATAGTTCCCCAGTCTCTACCCATTACATCTACACCTAAGCTTCGATTATCCATTGTATCCCCATTTGCGTATGCAACCCAAGCAGCTGCTTCTAGAGAAGTACCGGAACCAAAGTTTACAACAATGGTTGTTGTTGCATTGATACTCTCCACGAGGAGCATGTGTTCATCAAACCCATATACATTGGGTATTGGTTCACCTGTGAAACCTGATATACTATAAGGTCTATTATCAACTGGTCCTACCCCATCAAGCCAGTGATAAGTAGTACCAACTGTTCCACCTGGGAAACGCAGCATGGTTACACCACTACTAACTAGGTTCTCAACTACTTCCTCAACCGGTAGATACTTCTCTGCATCCCATGAACCTGTTCCATTATCATGATACCTATGGTTTACACCAAATATTAGAGGACTTACTCTACCTATAATACTAGTGGTATCAACCTTTATAACTACTCCTTCTCTATCTCCACCTATAAGACTTATATCCAATAACTCTAATAGGATTAATAAGAGGAGTAACATCGATAAGTTTCTCTTCATTCCACCATCTCCCTCCATATATTTTATTTAGATCATCATTTTGCCTATAGTTCTCAATAACAACAGTTTCCATGGAATAATCTTCATCTAAAACATCTCTGAACTCTAATCCTAGACTATCACTAGGATCTTTTAGATTCCTATAGTTTGTAACCTCGATAATTGTAACTGAGTGAGGGGGGAAATGATAAACCCGGGTTGGTATCCATTTAAAACTTTTTTCTCTAACCCTACTGGGGTTATCGGGTGTATTTGCATCTAGATAAGATTTACTGCTAAGTTCATGCACCATGGCTTCTAAAACATCTATGCCTCGCCATTCTATTCTAGTAGAGATGGTTTTCTTGGGGTCTCTATTAATCACTGCTAGATATATGGTTTTATTTGATATTGTAGCTGAGACATCTAGGCAAGAGATCCCCTTGTTATTTACCATACCATGGTAGACTGGTGAATCCACCTCAACTTTTAGTGTATGTTCACCAGAGTACCTGCTATACATCTTAAATACTTCATAGGTTGGTGTACCATAGATACTTCTTGTTCCATTCTCTATATCCATCACTGAAGCTATTACTCCAA
>CAZCPZ010000203.1:0-3489 GCA_964499875.1 uncultured Thermoplasmatales archaeon
TATGAGGAACCAGAAAAACCTGAGTTAGTTATTGAGACTGATAAGGAAACCGTTGAGGAGAGTGTGGAGAAGGTGATTAATAGGATGAAGGAACTCGGTTTCCTGAGGGTAGGGTGAATTCCTTGGTTATTCTCGATTCTAATATAAACTATATTGTATCTGGTTTAGAGCGTTCCGGTACATCAATGCTTATGCAGGCTCTGCATGCAGGTGGTGTACCTGTAGCTTTTGATGAGACTAGGAAACCAGATGAGAATAACCCTAGAGGTTACTTCGAGTTAGAGGGTGGTAAGGTTATAAATCGTTTAATCGAAGGCTCTTTTCCATTCGAGGAGTACCGAGGTTGTTTCATTAAAATCACAGCTTATGGATTAAAGTTTCTACCAATTGGTAGATACAAGATTATATACTCAGAGAGAAACATTGAGGAGATTCTTGATTCTATGGAGAAGATGATGGGTAGACGGGATGAGGATAGAGAAGAAACTAGGAAAGCTTTTCTTCACCTAAACTCTATGATGAAGAAGCGTCTAATTGAGAGGAGAGACGTTGAGGTTCTATTTGTGAATTATAATGAGATAATCATTAACCCTAGACCGTATATGGAGGAGATAGCTTCCTTTATTGGTTGCGATGATATTGATGTTGATGCAATGGTTGAAGCTGTTGATATAAAGCTTTATCGTCAGAGGAGAGAAGTATCGTAACACTCAAAAATAAATCGAAGGTTAATATGTGTGGCTGGGGAGATGATAACTACTCTCTATGAGTCTCCACCTATTAGTAAGAAGGATCTATTCATCCTAACAATAGCTTTTCTCATCCTCTTGTTCTCTATTCTTCTCCCTCCTTTTCATGGTTTAACTAGGGATGCACAAGTTATGATTGGTGTCCTTATCATGGCTGTTATTCTATGGATAACAGAGGTTATACCATTAGCTGCTACTGGTATACTTATAATGATTCTTCAACCTATACTGGGTATTCTACCTATTGAGAGGGTTTTCTCATCTTTTGGTAACCAAGCTGTATTCTTCTTAATAGGTGCCTTTATTATAGCTGGTGCTGTTGAGAAACAAGGTTTACATAGAAGAATAGCTCTTGGTTTTCTAAAACACTTTGAGTCCACCCCAAGGTTTTTCACTTTTGGTGTCATGTTATCAGCTTCTCTTCTATCTCTCATAATCCCTGGTCATGGAGTAGCTGCATTATTCCTACCAACCATTACTTCTATACTACTTGCTATGAGGATTATACCTAAACAAAGTAACTTTGGTAAGGTTAGTATGTTGGGTGTAGCTTATGGTTCATCTATTGGTAGTTTAGGTACACTGATTGGTGGTGCTAGAAATCCTTTAACTATAGCAGAGTTATCAGCTTATGGTGTAGATGTTTCTTTTCTACAATGGATGATATATGCAATACCAGTTGTAGTTATATCCATACCAGTAGTATGGTTTCTCCTTCAAATTGTCTTCCCTATTGAAGTAGAGGATATGTCTCTAGCGAAGAGAGAGATTGAGAAACAGGTAGCTGCACAGGGTGGTTTAAATATAAACGAGTTTAAAACTGCTGTGATATTAGTTTTAACTATTTTTTTATGGATTCTACTATCTCATTCTCTGAATTTTGGTTTAGCAGTCATTGCGTTGCTAGGTAGTTTTTTACTGCTTTTAACTAGATCTGTTTCCTGGGTGGATGTAGAGCAGAAGCTTCCATGGGGTATTATATTAATGTATGGTGGTGCTATAACTCTTGGTGTAGGTTTAGATGAGACAGGAGCAGGTTCTTGGATTGCAAAGTCTCTACTAATAATTATGAAGGGGAATACTTATCTAATCCTATTTGGTTTAATCCTTATAACTGTATTGCTTACTAATATGATGTCTAATACTGCTGCTGTTGCAGTTCTACTTCCAATTGGTATCTCCGTTGCTTCTCATCTATCTGATGTATCTATTCTACTTGTTGCTTTGTTGATTGCTTTATCCAGTGGTTTTGCTTTCACCTTAATTATGGCTACTCCTGGTAATGCTATAACGTATTCCTCTGGTTTCTTCTCTATGCGGGATTTATTTAAAGCAGGTGTCTTAGCAAACATTGCCTGTAGCATCATTATTTATGTAATCGCTCTAATATACTGGAGAGGAGTATTAGGGTTATGAGTGTGGAGTCAAGAGAAGGTTTATTCAAAAGAATCCTTGTCCCCATCTCCTCTGAGTTCTATTCTAAAGAAGCTGTTAGACGAGGTTTTGAACTCGCTAGACTCTTCAACTGTAGTGTAACCATCGCTTATATAATAGAAGAGAAAACATTGTATCAAACAGAGCGTCTCTCAGAGGCTCATAGAACTTTCTTTGATAAAACTGAGACCCATAAAGATATTATGAAAGCAGAGAGGAGAGCTGCTGAGGTAATCGTTGAAGATGCTCTTAGTATAGTTGAAGAAAAACCCCAGGGATTAGATAAAAAAATACTGTATGGAGAGTTTAGTGATGTTATCTATGCTGAGGTGGATCAACAGGGTTATGATCTAGTAGTCATTGGTTATGAGAAGGGTTGTCTATTAAACTATAGGTTGATTGATAGTTTAAACACTCCTGTTTGGATTGAATCAGGTTCTCCACATAAGAATATTATACTAGCTGTTTGCTCAAATCTTGCTCCTAATCAAAAAGTTCCTAATCTCAGCATGGTCTTATCCAAGGTTTTAAACTGGGATTTATATATGATTTATGTGGTTGATACTGAGGATACTGTTGAAGTAGATGTTAATGGTTTTAGGTCACCTGAGAAATCAATTAGTGACTTAATGTATACCGCAGAGCGTTTCTCCGAGGAAATGAAGAAAAAAGGTTTAGAGGTTACTATTGTGAAGGGTGGTTTGGAGCATGAGATTATAAAAGCAGCTAAGAAGCTAGATGCTGGTTTAGTAGTTGTGGGTAGGCAGCGTAAAGAAAAAGGTAAACTTGGTTTACCTCTAAAACATGTGAGGAGGAGATTAGCTGAGAAGTGTCGATACTCTCTTCTCTTCGTCAACTAAAGTAAAAGGGGTTACGGTAGTTTTAAAATACCTATTCCTTTTTAGGTCGCTGAGTAATCCCAGTCTAAAATACGAGTTGAATTCAAAAAGATTCATAAGGTAGGGTTGAGGAAGGTGTCTAATAAGAAGTCTAGTAGGAAGATAACAGTTGTGATTCCAACTATTAATAATGAAAGAGATATAAAGGATTGCCTCGAGGCTTTAAAGAATCAAACCTTTAAAGACTTTGAAGTGTTACTCGTAGATGGTTATTCCACTGATAAAACAGTTGAGATTGGTAAACAATATGGTGCAAGGATTGTATACGATGATGGACATACAAGGGGTCATGCTTGTAATACAGCTCTAAAACATGTGGATACTCCTTATCTTGTATTCACTGACGCTGATTGTATACCACAACCTAACTGGCTCGAGGAGATAGTGAGGGATCTAGAGGAGAATAA
>CAZCPZ010000204.1:0-3483 GCA_964499875.1 uncultured Thermoplasmatales archaeon
TAATGATGTAACGGATAAGGTAAGAGCAGAGGAGGCTCTAAAGAGAAGCTATAAGGAGTTGGAAAGAGAAGTAGAGGAGAGAACTATTGAGTTAGCTATAACAAATGAGAGACTGAGAGGAGAGATAAAAGAGAGAAGGAGAACAGAAAACTTATTGAGAGAATCAGAGAAACGTTTTAGAACAATCTTTGAAAACGCACCAATAGGAATATACAGAGTTGACAAACATGGGAGGGTATTAATGGCTAATAATCCATTGGTTAAAATGCTTGGTTTCTCCTCAAAAGAGGAAATCTATTCTTTGAAATCTTTCCCAGTGGAAGACCCAGCGTCTATATTAGGTGGTAAAGATAAAGTAATTGGTTGGGAACACAAGTTTTTTAGGGGAGATGGTTCATCTATTTATCTAAGAGAAAACATCATCAAAATTATAGACGAAAATGGGGACATATATTATGAAGGAACAGCTGAGGATATAACCGATAAGAAAAGGAGAGAGGAAGAAAGCAGAAGGACAAGGGATTTCCTCCAAAGCATAATAGATAGTACACATAACTTTATTATGACTGTTGACCTAAACTGTAGGATATTAATGTGGAATAAGAGAGCAGAGGAGTTAACGGGACAGAGTCTCCATAGAGTCGTTGGTAGGAAACTATCTGAGATAGCTGTATTTGAAAAGACTTCTCCATTGATAAACCGAGTTAGGATGGTGAACTCAGGTTTTTTCACTACAGATGTTGACAATGTAATTGTTAAAACTAAATCTGGTAGAAGAAGGATAATACAGTTTATGAGTTCACCGGTTAAAAGTGGTGGTGAGATTCTGGGTGTACTCTTTAGTGGTAGAGATGTCACAAGAGATATCAATTTACATAAACACCTTCTCCCAGGGAATAGTTATCTTTTTCTAGATGAGTCCTCTCATAGAGCGTTGAGACTAATATCTGAGACTTGTTTACTTGGAAGAAGAGGTTTGATAATAAGCAGGGGAAATCTTGATGTAATAAGAGAAGTTGTTTCTCCTCTAAACGTTGAAATAGTGTTACTAGGTGAGACGCCGGTTAAGGGAGTATCCACTGTTTCGAATCTAAACGAATTAGAGGGGAAAATAGAAGAATTTATAAAAAATAATGAGAAAAGTATTATCCTATTAGACAGAGTTGACTACTTAATTGTTAAATTCTCTTTTTCATCATTCGGGGAGAGTCTATATAGGCTAACTTCGTTAGTCTCCACTAAAGATGTTATCATGGTAGTTAGGGTAAACCCTGAGACTCTTCAATCTCAAGAGTTGCTTCTACTACAAGAAGAGCTACAACTTATTCCTCATCAGAAAACTGAACCTATTTATCTTGAAGAAGAGCTATTGAGTATCCTACGTTTTATACAAAAAGAAGCGGAGAGAAATATAGCCGTTTCTTATCAAAAAATTAGTAATAGATTCAATATCTCAAAGGTGACTACTGGTAGGAGAATACAGTCTCTGCAGGATAAAGGATTAGTTAGAGTGGAAGTGCGAGGACGAAGGAAAATCATCCATCTAACGGATAAGGGGAAGAGTCTACTAAAAAGTTAAAAAGTATCAGGAGGAAGAAGGATTCTAGAAGGTTATGCCCCATGCAAACATTGAGGATCCTATGAAGAAGACTCTGCTGGACATACCTTCGAAGAGTGGAGGTATATAGATGTATAAACCAACGAAGCCTATCATGAAGCCGGCTTGCCGTTTCAGTAGTATCTGTGTTGGAGGAGAAGATAAACCATTTCCCCAGATAATTGTTGTACCTATACCACTTGGATAATGCCATGTAGTTAGGAATCTTTTAATCTGAACACGGGCGTGATAAGGTGTTAAGTAGGCTCGACCTTTTCCGAAGCTCAGAATTGGTTTCCCTGGTAGTTGATCAAGCCATTCGAGGTTTAAGTCTCCCAGGATTCCAGGTTTCTGTAACTCTTGTAGTAGACTAAACGATATTTTAGATTTACCTTTAAATACTCTAAAGGTTTCTAGTAGGAGCACTAGCTTTAGTAGATCACTTTTTGATAGAAAAATACATTTAGTTTGAGGTACATTATTTACTCCCGTCCAGGTAATGGTAATTGGTATAGATGCCTCTCCTCTCTTAGCTTCTACTGTTGGTAGAAATATTCCTCCTATGAATAGTGAGATCAAACCTATTACTATGATCTTCCTCTTAAGTTTCATTCTCAATCACGCTTCCCCAATCACGATATATGAGCAAATCATTATTTAAATCTTTCCCTATTAATAAATTGAGTAAATATTTTTACTCTTTACCCTCTGTGTACTCCTCTCTTTCTTGGATAAGTGATTTCAGCTCTTCAATATCACGTTTTATGGCGTTTACCTCTTCCAGTTTTTCTTTCTCGATGATCTCAAGGATTTCCTCTAGGGGGGTTTCAAGTCGGTATATGTATATGGGTCTACCTTTTCCTTCCTTCTTCTGATTACGTCTACTAACCCATCCTCTCTTCGTTAACTCCTGCATGGCGATGCTAACCTCTGGTTGCCTTAGTCCCGCTCCCCTCTCTATATCAGAGGATCTACACTCCTCTACTTGAGAGATATACATAAGGGTTTTAGCAAGATTCTTTGGTACACCAAGATCAGTGAATAGTTCAATGATTTTTTCATCCATAGAAGTAAGTCGATAAGATTTCTTGTTATTCATGAACACCCTCTTAGTTATTATGAGCTAATCTTATAATAGTAGGAGAGTATATAAGCCTTATTATTAAAAGCACATATTAAAATTTATTCGTTGAGATGTAAAGCCTCTTCAACTCTACCCATCTCAATACCAGTAGTTAGAGAACCCACTATAGCTCCTTTTGTATTAGCAACTAGTCCACTACCAATTAGGGGAACACCATGGTTTATAGTTCCGATCATCACTGGTACCTTGAAAACTTTCTCCAATATTTTTTTCTCTTCCTCACTTGTTTTTGGATGAGACAACAAACCTTTATTGGTAACAACAGCTGCCATACCAACTGTTTTTAGGGAACCAATTGTTCCCCTATAGACTGGGACTTTGAGTATCTCACTTATTAACTCTAAAGCCTCATCCTGGAAATCTGGGTGAGCTAAGGCGCCGTTATCATTAACGAGGAGGTCATTACCAACTGCATTATATTTATCATTTATAATACATACATTGAAACCGTAATCCTCGAGAAACTTTAATGTTTCATCAGATATCAAATCAGTTACTATCATACCATATTTATTGAAGGTTAATAGAGACCCTATGATGTTAGCATCCGCTATTCTTAACTCTATTAGTGTTACATCAAGAGCTTCTATAACTTTTTTCTTAACGTTTTTCGATAACCCTTTTCTTATCAAAGCATATTCATCGTTAGCTCTACAGAATACACCTACGTTTGGATTCTCATTGAAGTCTAGTCTCTGGAAATGAGAGCGATATCTTTTTTCTCTCATAGATAGGGACCTCG
>CAZCPZ010000205.1:0-3481 GCA_964499875.1 uncultured Thermoplasmatales archaeon
CTATCTCAAATCCCACTGGAAGTTGAGCGAGAGATCGAGTAAGAATTGGATAAAAAATGGTGTGACACCAGCTATGAATTGTGGTGTTGCAGAGGTTCAATATTCCATATACGAGGTTTTAACGTTTCATCAACTCTAAACTAGTGGGGTGCCTGTAGCAGGGATCTTGTAGCGGGGATCTAGGAAAACCTTTATATCACCTATTCTTATCCACCTTTTACCTAAGAACTAGAGAGGTAAAGGAGGTAGAAATGTTGATACTGCACAAAACGTTTATGGTTTTCCTATCCCTCGTTATCGCGTTAACCATTACCCATGCATTATCATACCAAATAGAAACTCCTTCCACCTTATATGTTGGAGGGAAAGGGCCTGGTAATTACACATCCATCCAAAAAGCCATTGAAAGTGCAACCCCTGGATCAACTGTTATGGTGTATAAAGGTGTGTATCACGAGAATATTATAATAGATAAACCTATTAATCTGGTCAGTGAGGAGGAGGCTATAATAGATGGTAATAACACAGGAAATGTTATTCATATTACTAGTGGAAATGTCTCTATAAGTGGGTTTACTATCCAAAATAGTGGTATTCCTCAGGTTAATAAAACCAAACCCCCATCTGGCAATGCGTCTATAAAAGAGGAACCATCTGGGGGAATCGGCTTAAGCAAAGTTAAAAAGAACCGTCTCTTCAATGATACAATTGAGTTTGCCGGTATATTTATAGAGTCTGATGATGTTGTCGTTGATTCTTGTAAAATTCTATCTTCTCATATAGGAATCATGCTCCGTAATGGGTCCAACAACTTATTTGACAGCGTTCTTTTTCTAAATAATTCTATAGGATTAGAAATAATACGTTCCAATAGTGATACTATTCATCTTTGTGATTTCCAAAAGAATAATGGTGGTGTAGCTCTTAATTTCGTTGATTCCTCTGAAATAGTGCAATGTAGATTCTATCATCAAAATGGTGTAGCTATATCTCTGAATCGCGTGACAAATAGTTTCATTCATCATAATGAATTTAGGTTTAATGAGATCTGTATAGTGTTAATTAATAATTGTGATGGTAATGTTGTGTTCCAAAACAATTTTAGAGAGAGTATTGCTCCCTCTCATGTTAGAGATAATTGTAATAATTCTTGGGACAATGGAGTTTATGGTAACTACTGGGATGATTATTTGGGTGTAGATATCAATGGAGATGGCATAGGAGAGGATCCATATGATGTTCCTCTTGTAAGTATTGATCGTTATCCTCTGGTTTCACCTGTAGATGTATCGGATATCGGGATAACGGTGAATATCCTTTACCCAAGAGATGGTGATGAAGTTTATGATGTTATTGAGATTCGAGGTAGAGTCCTTAGTGGACCACCGATTATAGAAGTAAAGTATAAATTGGATGATGAAGAGTGGATTAAAGCTGATGGCACCTCTAGCTGGAAGGGATATATCGATACAACAGAATACGAAAATGGTTACCATGATCTATATGTTTATGCTCTCAACTCAAATAACGAGTCTTTCATTTCTCATATCCAAATTCTAATCAACAATACCTTTAATAAAGACATGAATAAAACTCCATGGGTAGAAAATGGTTTATTTCTTATTATAATTATTATAGCAATGATATTTACCCATAAAAGCGATATTACCCATAAAAACGATAGGAAACGATAGGCTCATCTCTTTGATTCATCGGATAGAGTTATAAAAAGTATAACTTTCTCCGTGTTCGATTAAACTCTTGGATTCCTTGTCTTGAGAGCAAGAATTTGTTTCTCTAGGTGGACACATGGTTACTTTGATGATTTAGCGGGAAGAGCTAAACAATAAAATAATCTATGGGGTTAGAATGTAACTCGTTTTTTTTTCAAAATTTATCTAAAGATTAAAAAATAAAATAAATATTAACAAAAAAATCAATTCTAAATTAACTTTAGACATTGGTAAGATTGTATTTTTAAGTATTTATAAAACCGTAAGTTTTATATACTACGCAAATTATTACAATGCATAAAAAAAGAAGGAGGCAAAAGTTTCTATGGGAAATAGAAGCAGGCTGAAAATAGGCCTCTCCCTATTGATAGCTTTAGCCTTTATAGTCCCAACTGGGGCTGTAATGGCTTCTCAGCCACAGCTTATACCAAAAGTAGGGGGAGGCGAAGCTGGTGAGCGCATCCCGTTCCAGATGCCAGACAAGCAGTCAAAGGATAGCAGAGAACTCTTCATAGCAGGTATGGTCGATGAGGCAAGAAACCCGGTTATCCAGCAAGCACCAGGTACATCAATTGATGCATTCCTACTTCAACCACCAACTGGTGACCCAATAGCAGTACTAAGTGGAGACACGATCCCAACAGCTGAATATTACACCATTCTAATGAAGATAACCAATGGTGGACCAGGAAGCGCTCACATTGAGCCAGAGATTGAGTTATACCACTATTCCGATGGAGAGAAGATATTGCTCTACGAGACATCCTTCGAGGATAACGCTAAGAACTACATGGAATGGGTACAAATCGATGGAGATTCTGGTATCGTTGGTGGATACTACGATGGTTGGTCCTGGAGTGACGCGAGGGCTTGCGATGGTGACCACAGTTTCAAGTGTACAATGTATGATGAATACAAGAACTGTCAAGAGGATTACCTAGTACATCAGAAGACCTATGATGTAACAGAGCAGTATGCAGTAAATGTTACTTTCGATATCTGGGTAGCTGGTGAGTACGACACCTGGTACACCAGTTTCTGGTATGGAGATCTCTATGTGGCTCTAGATTACCTTGAATTCATGATTGTCCAGGGTGAGGATGTAACAGATCCAGCTAACTGGTACTGGGTAAGAGTCGGTGGCCCCTATGTTACTGATAGCGCTGGCTGGATAAGGCCTGGTAGCTACTACTTCTTTGACACATCCCTACCGCTATACAACATCGATGACCCAGGCTATCCTGGAAAAGACTATACTGGTATAGCTAGGAAGATAGATGAGTGCCCAGGCTGGTGGCATGTCTGGATGGAGATACCAGTGAGTATATTGCCAGACCCAGAGCACTTTGGTATACTCTTTGGATGGCATTCTGATAAGGAGAGAGTCTTTGAGGGAGCCTACGTAGATAACGTCAAGATTTACAGTATAGAGGATGTAGAAGAGAAATTCTATCAGGGTCATTCACAGGAGTGGCTTGATTGGCCAGAGGGTACAGATGTATTCGAGTTCCCGCTCAAGTGGAACAACCCAGAGCCAGGCAGGTATAAGGCTGTACTCAAGATAAAGAATGATGTTGGAGACTATGATGACGTAAAGACATTTGTATTCGATATTGCAGACAACCTAGACTGTGAGATAGCGAGTGTAACAGTGGAGGATAGCTTCACTGGAGAAGAAGTACCAGATGGAGGAACAATGACCTATACTGCAGATGCCCACATCAAATTCACATACCACCAGGCAGGTA
>CAZCPZ010000206.1:0-3479 GCA_964499875.1 uncultured Thermoplasmatales archaeon
AATGCCCGTATCCATCTTTATCCATGAAGTAGTCGTCACCACTCCATCTACCTGTACGGTAATCATATGTTAGATGAATGGTTTCTCTTTCAACATCTTCTGTTCTTAAACCTAGTAAACCTTTTGATACTCTCTCCATTATCGTAATTGTAACCTCGGATGTTTCTTGTTCCTCTGGTACATCCTTCATAACTCTATTCTCCTGACAGATGGTATCCCAGCAGTTGAATAGTATCTCGCTTTCTACTCCCCCTGCTGCAGATACGTCTTTGCTTACATACTCCATATCATCTATTTTTATAGTATAGTAGAATAATGGTTTATTCTTCCAGCTACCACCTATTCTAAGTATTTTGTCTAATAATCCTCTATGTCGTATCCTATCTATCTCAACTATTAACCCTTGATTCGCTCCAGGACTTATTCTATCATCTACTTCTTTGGTAGGTGAGGGTTTCTTCTCTTCAACAGGTTTCCTTGTAGTGGTTAAAAAGAAGATTCCAGAGATTATGAGGAGAATAACTATGGAGACCGTTATCAGAGGTAGTAGTCTATCTTTAAATGTCATCATGTTAATCACACTCAGAGAGGGCAATTAATCTATTGTTAAACCTCAGGAAAATATATTACAAGCAATTTATATAAAAATGTCGGTTGAATCTAGGTGATGGTTTTTCCTTCAACTAGTTTTAGTAGAATTTCATTTAATACAGGGTTATAACCCTTTTTTCTCCCTATACGTGTTATAACTCCATTTATAGAATCAATCTCTGTTTTTTTACCTCCTAGTATGCTTTGAAGCATAGAGGAGGTGTTACCCGCTGTGTTCTCTACAACTTCTATGGTTAGTTTTATCATATCCTCTACCTCAATGGGAATCCCTTCTATTTGTGCTATCCTAGTTGATTCTATGCATACGCGTTCCATAATGGCTTTTAAGATTGGATTCTCTAGTAGGTAACCGTTTCTACATGAGAATATAGCTGTCAGAGGATTTATACTAGAGTTTATAATCGCTTTCTTCCAAATCTCTGTTTTAATATCATCCACCACGATAGTTTTAAATCCTGATTTATTCAAAACCTCTGCTACTATCTCGGCTTTCCTGTAAGCCTTTTCCTCTAATACCCCTATCTTTGTCCAGCCTCTACCGGTATGTCTAATAACTCCCGGTTCTACTAGTTCTACTCCATGTGTTGTTACCCCCATAACTATTTGACTAGAAGGTATTATCTTACTTATCTTCTCTATGTTATCTAAACCATTTTGAAGGGAGCACACTATTGTATCTCTAGATATAATCTTAGAAGCTTGATTTATAGCGGTATATGTGTCATAGGATTTCACTGTTAGAAATAGTATATCTGGTGGACTACTGATTTCCTCTAAATCCTCATATGCTGGTAGTTGTCCTCTAAAATTTGTTTCTCCCTCTATTCTAAGCCCCATTCTTTGAATAGCTGTTATATGTGGTGGGTGACCAACTAATGTTACTTTATTGTTATGGGAGAGTAAACCTCCTATTAGGGAGCCTATGGCTCCTGCACCCATTATTATTATCTCCATAGGTTCACCTCTTTCCTCTTAGCGTCTTCTTGTATCTCCTTGGGCATCATTGTTAGGAGTGGTGTGAGGATTGGAACAGATATCTTTGTTTTCCAATCCTGTAGTTCCGATATAACTTGTTCCGTATTTTTGGTAAGGGAGTGAGCTGTAACAACAGCTAACGCTCTTGTATCTTCCACTAATAGCTGTATATCCTCTGGTGCTGTGTCTTCTCTAACTAGTATGGTAGCTTGGGTGTACCATTCTTTTGTGAATCGCTCGGTTATGGGGAATAATTCCTCGTTGGTAACGATGAATATACTACTGCATCCACGTTTCATTATATACCATGCTGCTAGTAAAGCTTCTGGTTGATCAACATATGTTAAAACTTTTCCCTGTGAACCAAGTGGTAGCCCCCCTGGCCCAAGGATTTTCTCTGTGAAGAGGTATGCTTGTTTATTTCGAATCTCTATAAACAATTCTATATCTGGTGTCTCTAAATCTACTTTAGCCTTGGTATCTCTACGTATTATCTCCCCAACTTCAACTGCTATATCTTGACTAGAAAAACTATGGTTACCTATCCTTGTTACTCTTAAAGCAAAACTCTTGTCTCTATCAATGTTTTCTCTAGCGATTTGTAATGCGAGCTCTGAGATTGAGGGTATAGTTGCTTCTGTTTTATATGATGGACTGAAAGATGTTACTCCGAATATCTTCTTCAAAACAGGTATACTATTTGTTATATCTTGGGTTTCAATATAGATTCTACCCCATTCACTCTCTATACTATGTTTAATACCTTCTCTATCTAATGCTTTTGATATGTTCTTTCTTAGAATTCTCTCAAAACGTAATCTAGTTTCTCTTGCTTTAAGAGCGAGTTCACCATATCTAACTAGTAGTAGAGTTGTTTCTCTCACGGAGGAGAATGTAAGAAAACCATGTTACATAACATTTTTCTGGATACCGGGGGACTCAAATTTTTATATATGTGGAAACAATTTTTTATTTTGTTGATTGTATGAAACAGTGGATCATAGTCTATATATCTATAAGCCTACTATTCATTGTTCCTCAGGTATCTGCTTGTAAGGATATTATTGTGTGTGGTGACGCATCTAAGGGAGACTATAATCTTTTGTTGAAGATTAGGGATCCTAGTAGACCTGGGTTTCAAGTACTCTGTATAGTACCAGAGGGGTATAGTTATAGTTATCATCATCCTTGGACAGGTGAAACAGTTGAGTTTACTAATCATCATAAGTATATTGGTGTAGCTTCTAGGAATGATACGATACCTAGTGTTGTTAAAGCTGGTATGATGATTAGTGACGCTGGTCTTGCTTTTGGTGACGCTGATACAAACTCTAGATGGGTTAACCCAAGTAGGTATGCTTGGGATGATTTTGATTGGCTTAGGTATGCATGTGAGAATTCTAATGATACTAGTGAAGCAGTATATCGTTTAACGGTAGAGGTTGTTGACAGGCTACATGCACCAGGTGTATCTGAGAATCTCCTCATAATTGGTCCGAGTAATGGTTATGTGATTGAAGCAGATGCCTATAGATACCATGTAAAAGAGATTAAGAATGGTGTGGATGTTCTCTCAAATTATCCTAGGGAGTTATGGGGTAGGGAGTGGTTCAGAACTCGTCTCATATCTTCTTCTTTTGATGTTGAGGTACAGAAAACTGTGGGGACTGGGGGTGTAATACACCTGGGTTCCCTATTAGGAGTACAGGTTTTATCTATAGATAAGGATAGTGTTACTGTCAGAGAATACCCTTATCTACTATGTTTTTTAACTTACAGGAAGCAGGTTTGGGAACCTGTTACAATCAGAGTAGGTGATAGAGAAACTGTCGGAGATTTCAGTGTAACTCTATTGAATATCACAGATAATAGGGCTATTCTAAGTGTTGAAC
>CAZCPZ010000207.1:0-3456 GCA_964499875.1 uncultured Thermoplasmatales archaeon
ACAAAGCAATAGCATTAAGAGTAGAAGTCTTACCACTAGCAGTACCACCGGCTATAATAGCATTGAATCCATACTCCACAACCATCCATAGAAAAGCTAGTATCTCAGGAGACATAGTGTTATAGTTTATTAGATCAACTGGTGTAAGTGGATCACTTCTAAACTTACGGATAGTGAAGGTTGAACCCCTAGTGGTAACCTCTGTGCTAAGAGTCATCTGAACCCTACTCCCATCTGGAAGCGTAGCATCAAGCATGGGATTAGCAATAGAGATATGTTTACCGCACTTCTGGGCTAGTAAGATAACAAACCTTGATAACTCTTCCTCATCCTTGAAAACTATATTAGTAGCGAGGGAACCAAAATCTCTATGGAATACGTATACTGGTACATCTGCTCCATCACAAGATATATCCTCTATTCTGGGGTCTTGCATAAGCGGATCAATCTTACCATATCGGAGGAAACGTTGGATAGTATAATATATGATTCTATCCTTGAAATCCTTAGGTACATCCACCTGATAAGATTTAAGGATACTATCAATCTGTTTAAGTATTACATCATACGCCTTCTCCTTGACTTGATCAAATCTTACATCCAAGTTCTCTATAATCTCCTTATGTAGGAATCCTAGGAATCTCTTTTCATCCTCAGCTAAAGGAGGTTGAATCACCCAGTAATACCTCTCTAGTGAAACAATATCTTTAACAATAGATACATAAACATATGGTTCCTCTAATGGATAGAACATGAGTTCCTCAACATCGCTATCTCCAAATAAGACAATCCTCTTCCCCTTACATTTTTTACAGCTAATCCTCCTCCTCTCACCTGGTTTACCCTGCAATGGTATCCTTGTATTACATGATGAACAGATAGCATTTAACTTAACCATACTATAATTCCTTCTCAATCTTCTTCATAAACTCTTTTGGATTCTCTCGATAGCTCGCTGCTATAGAGGCTACTTCTCTAAACGAGAGGATATCCTTTTTAAGCATCCATTCTAGTATCCTAGTTCGATTCCTGAGCTCCTCAGTGATCTCTTCTCTACTCATATTATGTTCTACCCTTATACGCTCCAGGACATAGCTTTTACCAGAGTAGATGAATTTATCCTCAACTGGATCCCATCTAAAAACCTCATTAGTGAGAATCTCCTTAGTAACAGGATCAATGTCAATAATCTCTATAATCTGCACGCATCTACGTCCACGTTTATTCTTAACCCTAGTAATCATCTGTAGACAAACAATATCTAGGGATTGAAGCATAATCCTGGGTATATTAATTGGCTCCCCCTCAAGACGATGAATTAAGGATTTAGCTGAATCAGCATGAATCGTGGAATAGGTTACATGACCAGTAGCCATAGCTTGGAACAAAACATAAGCCTCTCTACCACGAATCTCACCAACAATAATATACTCAGGACGCTGACGAAGAGCAGCCTTCATGAGATCATACATATCTATCTCACCGGCTTGTTTACCATCTACTACATCTCCGAAACCTGAACGAGCAACGCCTGGTATCCAGTTGGGGTGAGGGAGATTAATCTCCCTAGTCTCCTCTATAGAAACAATCTTAGCCTCCCTAGGAATAAACAAAGCAATAGCATTAAGAGTAGAAGTCTTACCACTAGCAGTACCACCGGCTATCAAAGCATTTATACCATACTCAACAGCCATCCAGAAATAGGCCACCATCTCAGGGGACATAGTATGGAATTTGATTATATCAATAGGTGAAAACGGTTCCTCTCTAAATTTACGTATAGTAAACGTTGAACCCTTAGTAGTAACCTCTGTACTAAGAGTCATCTGAACCCTACTCCCATCTGGAAGCGTAGCATCAAGCATAGGGTGAGCAATAGAGATATGTTTACCGCACTTCTGAGCTAGTTTAACAACGAAACCAGAGAGTTCATCCTCGTCGTGGAAAACAATATTACTCCTAATGGAACCATGAGTTCTATGATAAACATAAACTGGTATACCTGCTCCATCACAAGATATATCCTCAACAGATTTATCCTTCATAAGAGGGGCAAGTTTCCCTAAATCCAGTAGATCCCTCTTCAACTTATAGGAAACTAAACTAGGGTCATCTACATCTAAACTATACTCCTCAATAAAATTTCTAACCAACTCCTCTAGGAAAACCTCTGCTCCTTTCTCGTCGATCTCATCTGTATCAACAATAATAGTTTGAAGAGTTTCAATTATAAAACCTATATGATTAGAATCTTTATCAGATAAAGGATGTTCAATAACAATGTATCTCCTATCGAAGGTATCAGTATCCCTAACTATATATGCGTAAGCAAAAGGTTCAACTAGTGGATAGAAATCAATCTCCTCCCATGAACCCTCTAAACCCTCTTGCTTTAAAGCTAGTTTCTTTAACTCATCAATAGATAGACGTTTCCAACCTTTGGTTAACTCTTCTTTCTCTTCCACTCCCCTTAATTTTTTCTCCTCTACCACAACTTCCCTAGTTTTTTTAGATGAAGAAACCACACTATTCTTCAAACCTACCTTAACCTTTGGCAGTGAGACGTTTTTCTTCACTATAGAAGATTCACCCTTAGCCTTCCCCTTAGAGGAACTAGTCTTACTTCCTCTAGAAGGATTCCTACTAAGAACACTGGTTTTCTTATTAGGAGCTTTAGAACCCTTCTTCTCAGAGGAAACCTTCTTATTACTCTTCCTGGAACCTATCTTAAAGGAAACCAAATCCTCTTTTGGTGAAACCTTCTTATCTTTCAACTAATACATCCTCCTTTCACATATACCATCTCATCTAATAGGAGGTAACTAGGAGTCACTAAACTTTTCTACATCCCATCCCACTTCAGATACTTCTCTACAATTTAGAATAAATGGAGGATATTTATAACTTTCCTAATTCACCAATTTTTAATAGAAACATTTATACACCACTCCATATTACATGGAGAATATAGAAAGGGGAGGTTACATAAGGATGACTAGAGTATTTGTGATGAGATATAATAAAGGAAAACTCCCACCATCAACCATTACAGAGGAAATGAAGAAAGAGATAACAGAGAAGATGAGTGAATTCCTTAAAGATAACCCTGATGTTAAATTCAATGGTTTATGGGTAAACAAAGAGGGAATAGGTATATGCGACTGGGAAGCACCGGATGCAGAAACTGTTAGGAAAGCAGTGGAAGCAGTAGGTTCACCATATGATGAGGTAATTGAGGTAGAGAAAATCTTATAGAACCCTTTTTAACTTCTCTCCTCTATTTTTAGAGGGATAAAAGATTTAGCTCATCTCTGATTCATCGGATGGAATCGTAAAAGGGGTTTTTAATGCATAATTTTCTCCATATTCGATTAAACCATTGAATCCCTCGTCCTGAGGGCTCCGATGACTCAACGGGAGGAGCCAAAGATTTTTAGAAACCACCATAGATAAGGA
>CAZCPZ010000208.1:0-3455 GCA_964499875.1 uncultured Thermoplasmatales archaeon
TTTCTACACCCATACCATGTTTCTCTAAATTGTATTCCTCCCCCTTCACTCTAGCAGATAATTTTTTATCTTTTATCTTAACGTCGAAGAAACCAAATACCAGGTTGTGTGCACCATGTAGGAAGAGTAATTCAGAGAGCCAATCCACTAGTAATTCTTCTAAGTTATCTGCTTCTAATTCTATTAAATACTCTCCTATTGAGTCAATATTTGAGTTATCAGTTATGAGATCAAACATGCCTTTAGCAGCATTTGCAAAAGCCTCTTCTATGCTATCTCCATATGCTTTGATTCCTACATCAGCTGTATGTTCAACTATATCATATGGTTTCATAGTAAAGCCTTCTCCATCTTCTCTCTACATGAACAAATCTTTTTATCTTCAATGTTTTGAATAGTTTTCTCAATAACCTTAGAAGCAATAGATTCTCTCTCATCAAATATCTTCTTTATATCATCTACAGGTAGAGTATCTTGTAATCCTGCAGCCATGTTACATACTATGCATAGTGCCGCATAGCAGATTCCTTTCTCTCTAGCTAGTATAACCTCTGGTACAATCGTCATACCTACTATATCAGCGATAGAGGAATAGAATTTAATCTCAGAAATAGTTTCAAGTCTAGGTCCCTCCGTAGCCAGGTAAACTCCTCTAGGGTGAGTTGTTACAACCTCACTACTATACTTAAATAGTAGAGTTCTTAGAGAAGGACAGAATGGATCTATCATATCAACATGGAATCGTTTATCGTCATAGAATGTCGAAACCCTATTTTTTGTTGCATCAAAGAAGTCATGTGGTATAACAAAATCCCCTGGTCTCATCTCGGGATTCATAGATCCAACTGTTCCAATAGATAAAATATTTTCAACATGGGATAGATACAGGGCTTCTATATTCCCCCTATAGTTTATCCTATGAGAGGGATTAGTCGGTGGATCACCATGTCTATTCAAGAAGAATATCTTGTGACCACTACGTTTAGCTACACGTAGAGTTACCATTCCATATCTTGTTTCAACATTTATAACTTCTTGTTCCTCCTCTAGTAAACCTGGTAGAGGATGCCCACTGATAACTCCTATATTCAACTTTATTTCACCTTCCCTCTGGTAGAGGAAGGGTTATAGAAAAAATTTTCTTAGAAAATCTTCCATAGGTTGATACCGCTCTTTTCTTGGTTTCCAAGTTTATCTATAGCAACAACCTCTATACTATATCTCCCAGGTGATGCATCGAAATGGTAAATACATTGTTCCTCATGGAACTCCTCTACTAGTTTATCATTGATGTATAGTTCTGTGGTGTTAACACCTGATTCATTATCCCATACCTTGAACTCAATATCTATATCTCCAAGCAGTATTGTTCCTATTGGAGAGTAGCAGATACGTGTATTCCCATAGTAGATACTGTTTTCCATGGGTCTAATGAGTTGAATAGTAGGTGGTGTAGAATCCTCATATATGCATACCACTAGGGGTTTGGACCAAGGACTCTCTACACCATTTTCCTCTAAGGCTTTAACTTTAACCTCGTATACACCTGGTTTACTCCAACTATGTTGAGCAGAGTGTATCTCCATTGAATTATATGGTCCAAGCCAATCAGAGTAACTATCATCACCCCAATCCCATTTATAGTATATGTTGGTTAGAGACACCGCTGTTGTGTAATACTTATGAGTTACACCTGGTTTACCAGTTGTTACTCCAACTGGTTGACTAGGTATGCAAGTTGGTTTGAAATTCGTGTCAACGAGTTCTATGTACATGTTCATGGTTTCATTATGCAAAACACGTTTTATAATAGCACCAGCTTCTGGTGAGAAGAATGTTTGATGAAAACCATCTGCATCTATGATCCTAAAAGAGTTGTATCTCCCTGCTTCTACTTCAACAGATTCAATAGCCTCGCACATCATCTCTACACTACTAGTTGTGATATTAGTCTCGGGTGGTAGAGAAAGAGGTTCACCGTTTACTTTAACTGATAGATTAACTATGATTTCACTTTCTTGGGTAAACCATCTGGATCCAACGTATAATGGGAATTTCATAGATGTAGAAGGTGGTTCAACAGTAATTAAGATTCTTATTTCAACAGGTACCTCTATGAAGCTAATAGTTTGAGAACCATTAATCCATATCCAACTCTTATAGAAGGCTAAATCTGAGCGTCTCATGATAGCAGTACCTTCAAGTACTCCATTGTTGAGATCTAGAGATGGACCTGGCATCTCTAGTTTACCGTTAACTCTTCCATGTATCGATAAGGTATACCATTCCCGGGTAATGTTTATCACTGTAAGTTTCACGTGGTCAAGGAACCAATCAGCGGATTGATTCCCACTAAGCTCATGATAGTATACGTTATAAGTCCAGCTATCTCCAATATTCCAAGTTGGTGCATCTATACCCACTGGTGGAGTTGGAAGAGGAGAAGAGGATGCTATCAATGTAAGTGAAACTATGATAAATACTAGGTAACCCCCGCATCTCATTTTACCACAATTTAATATAAAATATTTTTGTTTTTTAATGTTTCTCCAGGGTATCCATAGAAATAAACCTTTAATTAATTGGCGTGGAAATGGATAATAACTCACTTAGCTCTATCTCACCGAAAGCAACTAGTGAATCACCAGCACCATATGAGAGAATTATTTTATCATCTAGTAGTTGAGCACCACATGGGAAGATGGTATATGGTCTATCACCATAGATTTCATATATCTCTCTGGGTTCCATTATGTAGAATGGCGTAGCAGCTTTTAACTCTAGATCCTCATTTAACATTACAGCAAATACTTTGTAGCTCTTCAATTCTCTCTCCACAGCATGTAAGAATATTATGTATATTCCACCTATCTTAACAGGGGGTGTACTCCAACCTATTTTCTCTTCGAATCTTTCAGGTTCAAATAGTATACGAGTGTTTTTAACCTCTATCTCTCTAAACCCATTATCTCTCAGTGGGTTTTCCTCAACATCACTTATAACCAAATGGAATCTATTATTCCTCAGATGGATTCTATGAAATAATTTTAAACCATTTTTTGTTTTAACTATGAAGGCATCTTTATCACTGATAACTACCCCCTTGAGTTCTCTTGGTGGTTTGAATACACATTTTTTACACCAAGTATCATTACTATAGATAGCGGTTATAGGTACTGTCTTCTCGATTTCAATGGATTTATTGAAGTAGTTTATTGTTCTACCACAATAGGTTAACAGTTTTTCTCCATTTACCTCATATACCCTGGGATCCTCTGTTCCCCATAGATCATACTTGTTATCAGGATATATCTTTATATCCGCGGTATACCTATGCTTAGAAATCGCTTTGAGATCGTATTGGGGTATAGTTACTTCTGATATCACACTTGTATAGGTAAAGTATCCTAGGATGATTCTACCATATATAATGAGTTTCTCTTCATCTATGAGGA
>CAZCPZ010000209.1:0-3441 GCA_964499875.1 uncultured Thermoplasmatales archaeon
ATTATTATAGGTATCATCATATTTTAAATAATTTATTGAGGATAGGGTTAACAAAAGATCCTCGGAGGAAAAGATTTAATAGCAACAAATGTTCTAAAAAGGGGTGGGGTATAGGGAGACATGATGATTCATCAAGGAGTAGAGATATTCTTGTGGTCTATGATACCAGGTGTAGAAGCTCGTTTAACTGTTCCATTAATAGCTATGAGAGAATATGGTTGGGAGTGGTGGCAGGCTTTCCCAGTAGCAATCGCAGGTAACTTGTTCCTAGTACCATTCATTCTCCTGTTTTTTAGGAGAGTAGAGTTATTTCTACGTAGATACCCTACTTGGAGGAGAGCAATGGATTGGGGTTTCCCAATTATTCGGAGGAGAGCGGATGAGAAGGTTAGAAAGTATGAGACAGCAGCTTTGATAATATTCGTTGGTATACCCCTTCCATTCACTGGTGCGGGGTTAGGGTCACTCATTGCTTATCTATTTGATTTCAAAGTATGGGAATCAGTTGTTATGATACTAGTGGGAGTAATAATATCTACATCTATCACAACCTTCCTATACATAATCGGAGAGGAGATATTACTAAGCCTGTGAAGAAGAGTTTATATGGTTGAATAAGGATATATGATAGAGAATGTTAGATGAGCATACAACTAGTATTCTACTAGCATTAACAGGTTTTGGAAGTGGTGTATCAGTTGGAATGGGTTCTGGTACAGCGAGTCCACTTATAATACCCTTTTTAACTTTGCTGATGGGTGTATCTATACATAAAGCTATTGGAACTAGTTTATTAGTTGACTCTGCAATAGGGTGTATAGGAGGGTTGCTATTTTTATTAAATAATAGGGTTAATAAGGAAACTGTTTTAACACTGGGGATACCGGGTGTCACTGGAGCTATGATGGGTGGGCAACTTACCTCATCGGCATCTGAAACGGGATTAAACGTATTCCTAGGGTTAATAGTGATATTTATAGGGGTAAACTTCCTGGTGAATGGGATACAGAAGAATCTAGATTTAATTCAAAACAAGATTGATTTCAGTTGGTTTAAAAGGAATAATGTTTTATTCTTTGTAGTATTTGGTTTACTCCTAGGAGTAGTAAGTGGTTTCATAGGTATAGGAGTGGGTGGAATCATAGCGTTAATACTAATATTTGTTGTCCAATATGATGTACACACTGCTATTGGAACTTCTCTACTGATAATGACTTTCATAGCCGGTTCTGGAGCAATCACGCATCTATACATTGGGGAAGTAGCATTGGAAATAGCAGCTGTAGCCATAGGTGGAGCAGCTATTGGAGCATTAACCGGTTCAATATTTGCAAATAAGATTAATAGTGAGCTATTAGGTAGAATCCTAGGAGCCATAATACTAGTACTAGGGGTAGTGATTACTCTTAGAACACTCTTACTTTGAGATAGAGGAGGGTTCTAGAATAATTTATCGTGTTAATTCAATATTGATGTCGGGGGAAACCTAAAGTTAAACCATCTCTCTTACTAGCATCAAAGTATTTCAAAATATTAAAACAGTTGAATCCAGGTGGATCGTCAGCATCTTAAATTCAAAAGAATTAAATAAAAAAACATTCTTTTTACAGTATGGGTGACTAGTAATGAGAATATTCCCAATACTTGGAACCATGTTTATAGTATTCATGGTGTCTTCACCTACTTTTAATGCTCTATATGGGGAATCTAGAAGTGTAATGGTTTTAGAATACACTTTCCATAATCCTAGGGTATATCGTGTTAGTGAAGGAGGAGAATCTGTTTATAGAGTAGATTTAGATGATCTACCTAAGATGAATATTGAAGGGAAACCTAGGTTACCAGTGAAACCTCTTCGAGTTCTATTACCAATGGGGAGAAGAGTGAGTGGAGTTAATGTTTTCTCAGAGAATAAAATATCATTGGGTATCTACCGTGATTTGGAGAGAGGAGGGAGAATACTTCCTCTTAACCTATACACTGGGTTTAATGGAAAAACTGTTTCATATAGTGATCTAAATCCTCTTTACTCAGTAGTTGGAACATATACTTTTAGAGGGTATAGTATCCTTCACATCAATCTCTACCCGGTTCAATGGGATAAAACAACAGGTGAACTATTTTATCACCCAAATCTTAGAGTAGAGATTAGACTTAAACCTAGTTTATACAAGGGTGGTTTAAGGGGTTTAGAGAGGGATAGAGAGATCGTTGAGAAACTAGTGGATAACCCAGAGATATTATCCACATACTCTAGTGATTGTAAATCAAAGGATACCATACAATATGTTGTAATCACTAGCGAGAGATTCCTAGATATAGATGAGAAGTACACCTTCAAAGATTTCTTATCTCACAAGAAGTCAATGGGGGTGAATGCTACAATAGTGACAGTAGAAGAAATCTATAGTAACCCCGATTTCTCTGTAGATGGGAGATGGGGTGATAATAATCCTAGTAACCCATTCTATGAGACACCTATAGAGAGTGATAAAAGAGTATTCGATGATCACCAAGCGAGGATTAGAAACTTTATAAGATATGCTTATTATGAGCTTGGTGTAGACTATGTGCTATTAGCAGGGGATGCAGATACTAATAATAAGAGGGATAATATTGTTCCACTCAGGGGATTATTCGCGGATGAGAGAGGGTTACCACTATTAGGCGAAGCATCTTATGAAGCAATGGATTTACCATCTGATTTATACTATGCTTGTCTAGATGGAAACTTTAACTATGATGGTGATAGACATTTTGGGGAAGCTCCTAAATTCAATAATGTTGAACCAGTAGATGAAGCAGATCTATACGCCGAGGTATGGGTTGGTAGAGCATGTATAGATAGACCAGAGGAGGTATCAAATTTTGTTCAAAAAGTAATCAACTATGACAACCTATTCTATGATCCATACTTTAAAGAGATACTATTCCTTGGTGAAACACTAGGTTACCAGTTTTACACCAACTGGGGTGGAGACTATAAGGATGTAATTGAACCACTTATACCGGAGGTGTATAATCTAACAAAACTATATGATAGGGATCAACCAGGTCATCACTGGAATATGAGCTACTACTATTATAGGTTAAATGAGGATCCACCTATAATCATTAACCATGATGGACATGGAAGCCCAACTAGTGCCATGAGACTCACATGTAGAAGTATACTTGGTTTAAACAACACCAAATACTACTTCATATATTCCCATACCTGCCTAGCAGGATCCTTTGATAATTGTTGGCCTCCTAACTACTATGAAACCGATTGCGTAGCAGAATACTTCACTGTTGAGACACCACATGGAGCCATTGGAGTTGTAATGAATTCTAGATACGGTCTCGGTAGTCAAGATAGTATCTTCTCTCCATCTGGAGCCTTTGATGAATCCTTCTTCAAAGCGTTATTCAAAGAGAATATAAGGGAGATTGGTAGGG
>CAZCPZ010000210.1:0-3425 GCA_964499875.1 uncultured Thermoplasmatales archaeon
GCAACCTGGTAACTCTGGTACCACTGCTATGTATCCTTCATCCTCCTCACTATAAAAGATCTCTATGGCATACTTATACATCTTCTTCGTCATCCTCTAAGAGATTATACTTCTCTATTATCTTTATAAACTGTTTTACTTGATAAGGTTTTGCTTTACCATCCACGTTTTTGAAAATTTAGTATTTCTTCTACTCCTTCACGTGTGTAGATTCGATGACTACCTTTTCCACCTCTGAATCTAAATCCAAAAGATTCTGCAATTCGACACAGTCTTTCAAAACGAATATTCTTTGGATTCCTTTTTAACTCTTCAAGTAAACGTTTCTTTTTCATAGCATTCTAACTCTACACTTCCCCTTGTTGATGAGAGAATATCTCTCATTGGAAAACAATCTTTTTATTATAAAGATTTATGAGACGATGCCACTATGCCTGTATACTAATTTAATTTTACAGATATGATTAGGAATAAGAGATGGAAAACAAAAACAGTCATATATAAAAACCTCCTCCTAGAAATAGGACAAAAACATATAGATGGAAAACAAATAATAAGATAGAATGAGATAGAAACAACTTATCCCACTTATCCCATTCCACTGTTATTCCAAAACCTAGTGCTCCTAGATTTCATATCCTAGTGGTATAGCTTCCTATATCTTGGTGTTATCATATCCAAAATCTTGGTGTTACCATTTCCCATATCTTAGTGGTATGATTTCCATATAAACTCTCCTAAACAATCCTCATTCTACACATCCTGTAACCCTATTAAAAACAAGATATCACTCTCTCCTAAAAACCCGATTTAGTTTCATCCTAGATTTCATGGTAATATAAAACTGTTTTCCCATACGGTACCCTACTAATCTAGAGTTGGTGAAAATTTCAATACCTCATAGAGTGAAAACTGAGTGAATGTAACACCACAAGCCATTACTGGTGTTACACCAATCTCAATCCAGTTTTTACTACTTCTTTTACTAAGATCCCAATGTGATTTAAGGAAGTTATGAAAGAAAAAATAACCAGTAAATATCTCAATCATCCAATCTAACATCCTGGAAAGCCTCTTGCTCCTCCGATTCATATATTGCACATTATCTCTTATAAACGAGTTCAAATTCTCTATAAGGAGCAGTAGAAATCGTTGTACCAATCCCAATTTCTTGTATCAACCTTTTCACCACTGACACCAAACAAACCATAAGTATAGAATTTACTTGTCCTATGGTTGAAGCGATTCTTATTGATCACACCAGTTATAGGTTTCTCACCTTTTATACCAAGGTATTTGCTGAGGAATTTTTTCATAACTCTGATAGCCATCTATAAGAACCAGCTTAATTTTACCTCTGAAACACTTCAACTTCTTGAAAAGCTCCTCCAAAATGTATCATCATCTCTCTTACCTGTAGCAAGTCTATGATGAACTTGTTCCTTGGATCATATGCCAACCAACCATAAAACTTCTTTTCACCTTTGTAACCTTGACATATATTTCATTGATTCTCTATGACCTCTGGTGTGTAATCAGAGGAAATCATTACATACCGTTTGAATTTTTGAAACTGCAAAAGCACCTCCTTCAAAAATCCTCCTAATCTCAGTGATTTCAAACATCAGGTGGCATCTCATCAATAGGATACCCTATTTAAAAATAGGTATACCATTTGCAAGATCTGATCATCAGATAAATGTTTCTTATAAAACAACGTACCTTACCTCTCGTTAAATGTTTTATAACAGGTATTACATCGGTATCTTTGAACTTTATTCTTTTGATGACCATATTTTATAACATCCTCTGACTTACAAAAAGGACAACAAGGAATCACTTCTCTTTCATTCTTATCTTTAAGGATGACCATTATTCTTCTGCATCTCTATCCAACACCCAGCAAGGAGAAATAACCCATCTCTTTATAAACCAACACTCAATTGAGTGGGGTGCCCGTCAAGGAAAACTTTTAATATAATGTTATATATACTTAACATAAAGTTAGAAATATATAACATTGGGTGGTTTGATGATAAATAAACGGATTCCTGCCATCAGGTCTATAATAGCTATAATCTTCCTAGTATGGGGTCTATGTTGGTTTCTATACTTTGAGAAAACTCTAGTAGCCATCTCTATAAGCTTATTTTTTATAGTGATTGGAGTAGTATTCTCTATATTATCTATCTATGAGATATTAAGGTATAAGAAAACTGGGGAAGCAAGGATTAGGTTGGATGAACGAGCAGAGTTGAACACCTTAAAAGCTTCTCGTAACTGCTTTAGATTCCTATTTGCTTCCATATCCATATTCTTCTTGTTATTGAATTCTCAATTGTTATCTGGGCAACATGTTTTAAAGATTCTATTAGGTTTAATCTTAGCCTCCACTGTTATCCTATATTTTGCTTCCTATTATTTCTATGAGCGAAGAGGTTAAAAGATATGAGAACCAGGGTTAAGGAGTTTAGAGTGAAACACGGTTTAACTCAGGAGGAACTCGCTAGAAAGGTGGGTGTACGTAGAGAAACTATTGTATTTCTAGAAAAGGGTAGATATAATCCTTCTCTTAGATTAGCATATAGGATAGCTAAGGTTCTAGATGCTAGTATAGAAGATTTATTTATATTTGATGAAAATGAGTTGGGAGGCGAATGAAGAGATATAAGCTCTCAGATAGGTTTTTACTCAGGTTAGTGGATTTCAAAGAAGGCATCATTATGTTTCCCAGGGTATTTCTTTATCTGTTAACCCCCTTGAGAATCTATATAGGTCTCTATATATCTCTGGTCTTATATCTCTTAGCACTGGTCGATGCGCCCTAGCTGTTCTAAGTATACCTAGGTCTATACTGCATTTCATCATGGATTCCTCGAAGTATGGTGTTTTTAGTAGCAGTGTTCCAAATGGATCATATATCTGTGATCCACCCCAGAAGATGAGGTCTTCCTGTGTACCAACTATATTAGTGTAGATGAAGAATACCGTGTTTTCTACTGCTCTAGCTGGTATAAGTGTCTCAAAATATTTTCTAGTAACTGATGGTGATGCTGAGAGGCAAACAACTAGGTCTGCTCCTTGGAGTGCATATGCTTTTGTTATCTCCGGGAAGAATATATCGTAGCAGATGAGGATTCCAATCCTCCCTAGTTTGGTTTTAAAAACAGGTAGTTGTTGTCCCTCGTCGAAGAATATTTTTTCTTCAAATGGTCCGAAGTTTGGTAGAAACCATTTCTTATAGGCATCTATTTTTTCATCTGGGTGAACTAGTATACCAGCGTTGTAGATTAAACCTCTAATGTTCTCATGTTGAAGAGGCATACCAAATATGATATAACAATTTCTATCCACTGCTACCTTAGATAATTCTTTTATTGATGATCCATCTATTGGTTCTGCCAGGTCTCTAAGTTCATCTTTAC
>CAZCPZ010000211.1:0-3422 GCA_964499875.1 uncultured Thermoplasmatales archaeon
TTATTGTTATAGTATCCCCGATAACAGGGTTCTCTGGTGTTATAGTGAATTCAACCTTGTTATCATCAGCTTCAACACAGAATGTAGATGGGAGTAGGAAGATAAGAATACACAGCCACCCATACCTCATATATTTTTTCCTCCCTATGATAGTACTTCTATTATTTTAACAATGACTATACAAGTGAAAGTAAATAATAATGGGTTAACAGCTATGGATATCTTTGCTCCCAGTGTTCTACTTTTCTCGTGTTGAAGAGATGTAAGTAACTCTTTAGCTATAAGTAACATTATGAGTAGTATAACACTCAACAATCCTAGGAATACTATTTGAGTTGGAGCAGTAGAAGTTGTAATAGTAGTCATTGTAGTCATAGTTGTAAGCATAAGTTTTTACACCCAACCTCCTTAGCTGAGTTTTCTATAATATTTATGAATATATAATGTTTTCGTATAGTATTATTTCACCTTTGATATCTTCCTACAATAAATTTTTATCTAATATTTCTTATTTACACTATTCGTCTACCAGGTTATCCAAGGTCAAGGCGGGTTATACGTGGTAATCGTTATTAAACGCAAGATACTTAATCGAATATTACTCTCTCTCTTATACCTGGATTTCTTAATGATGGCTGAATTAGTTACAATATACCAAGTAACCTATGGAATTATCATACATATGTTAATTCTCATCATGCTTCTTTCTCACTCGACTTTAACTGCAGATGAAGACTTTTCAAGACTACTATTAGGTTTAACCATACCCCCTATGATAAGGATACTCAGTTTATCTCTCCCGCTATTCTATTTCAACTATCTAACATGGTTTGCAATAATAAGTATCCCAGTTTATATCGCAATCTTCACTTGTATGTATATTCAACGTTTAAAACCAATGGATGTTGGGTTATCATTTCCATCATTTAGAGATTTACCAATCGAGATTAGTGTTATACTTATAGCTATACCCATTGGATTATTTGAATATACACTGCTAAAACCAGGGCCTCTAATTGGTGTAAAAGAGAGTGTGGAAACCTTCATTGCATCCTCTTTGATAATGATTATTTGCACTGGATTCCTAGAAGAGTTAGCTTTCAGAGGGTTAATTCAATATCATGCAACTAAAACCATGGGTCTCTATGGTTTATTTTATGTATCCGCTATATTCGGAGTACTTCATCTAGGTAATCTTTCAACAGCTGATGCAGTATTAGCTTTCTCTGTTGGGTTATTCTACTCCTTAGTTGTAAGGAAAACTGGGTCAATCTATGGAGTAAGTGCCTCTCATGGTTTAGTAAACATAGTGTTATTCATATTATCACCTATAATATATGGTTGAAGATGGAAGTGTTTTAATATAATGGATAACCTTTTCAGTGTAAAAAGTTCTAAGGGTTCAATGGAGAAGGAGAGGAAAATGAGTAATCAATCCTCCAGATCGTTAGAGAAGTATATTCCAAATGAAGAAAATATTGTTTTTTATAGAGATATAACCAAGTTTTCACCTTGGATTGGAGAAGCTATTGTAGCCTCCATTTTTTTATCTGTATCAATAATACAATTTATATCCTCTGTTTCAATCCATGCATATATCAAGGAGTTTAAGGTAATAAATACTATTCTTCAAATACTTCTCCCATTAATTGGAGTATATATGGTTATAAGTTTAATCAAGAGGAGAAATGAAGTCGTGGGAACCAATAAAAAAATTATATTACTTCAGAAAACAGTTTTTGGAGTTAAAATTAGGGAAATAAAATACCACTGGATAACTGGGTTGCAGTTAACAACGAAATGGAGAACTTCAACAGCAATTGGGTTACTATTTATATTAACATTTGTTGGTATCAGTGTATTTGGACCAATAGTGATGATAACCACTAAAAGTTTCTCTACCTACTCATTGGGTGTGTTAGCTGGATTAACACTAGGAATTGTAGCAGCAATAATATGGTTACCATATAAAGCTATAATATTTCATATACCTACTTGTACTACTAGTATACGTGGTATTGATCCCTTGATTATAAAACTAGATCCCTTTAAAAAGATGGAATTCTATCTACCCTTCTTCCAGGAAATCCAGAGAATATATGAAAAAGTGGAGTCATCATGAAAGGATAACTAATGAGTAAAAACAATAAGATATATTAAGACTCCCCGTTGTTTAACACCCATTTTCAGCTAAGAAATAATAAATTATAGAGAATATTTTTATTAAATAGTAAAAATTTTTAAAGTGGTTTTTCATTACGTATTGAGATGAATCCATGGATCTCAGAAAACATAGGAGGATAACACTTATGAGTTCTAAGATACAGAATCATATAGATAGGAGGATTATGGAGATAAGAGAAAGAGAGAAAGCCTATAGGAAGAAGAAGAGAGGGATATATTAGTAAGCTATATAAACCTCTAACCCCTAAAATTCTTTAATCTGGTGATATGAAGCAAGTTCATCATATAATTGTTAGTGTATTTGAGAAGAACCCTAGGAATCTAGATTTAATCTATGAGAGGTTACATGATTTGCTACCAGTTGATTTTGAGAAAGAAAAAATAGAGATAAAACATGAGGAGGTAGAGGGTTTAACTGGGGATATAATCCATATACTTAAACTAGAAACCCATAAGAGTAGACATAATAGGCTTGTTCTCTCTAATATATTCAATAACCTCTCAATGGAAGAGAAGAAACTAATTATGGAGCAGAGAGCCTCTAGGTTAAACAACGAGGGATACTTCTTTATAAGGTTAGATAAACCCAGTTTAATGGAGAAACGCTACGTATTGACAGATAGTGGTAATTGTTTCCATTTCAAGATTAAACTAGCGGCGTACCCTGCTAATCCAAAGCAGTTTATGATTACTCTTGAGAAACTTTTGAATGACGTTGGTTGTCCTTCACCATAGATATAAATCTTGGTGGAATCCTGGTAGAGATATATACTAGTTCATTAGCTTTCTCAAAGATAACTCCTGCTCTCCTAGCTGCTTTAACATCTATCTTAAGAATCACTGGCTTATTAGTTCTACGCATACCAACTCTTGTGGCTTGCTCTATACTAGGGGAGAGATGAACCCTTTGTCTACCCTGTGGTTTTAAACCTTCTCTAAGTATCCTTTCTGCTGCGTATCTAGTGGTTCCATGGTAGAGAACATCTATACTTCCAATAGGTTTTAGTTTAATATCAACTGGTATACTGTGACCATATAATGCTCTTATCTTACCATCTCTTATCTCAAATCTAGGGCTTCTACCCTTTGTTAACCTCTCTAAGACATCTTCATCTACAGTAGGGAACCTCCCCTTTAGTTTCCTTATAACCTCCTTGATAGGGACAAAACCATCTTTAGATATCTTTAAATCCTCTGGGTTGTGTCGAAGTAGATAGGACAAGTACTTGCTAACTGCT